>CACXCQ010000165.1 GCA_902766185.1 uncultured Eubacteriales bacterium | reverse complement strand
GTCCCTCATGGCAGATGATCTGGAGGCCGCCATCCGGAAGCTGGAATCCGTTGCCCGCAGGAAGGTCTGCATCGGCGCCTGGGACACGCCGGCACCCGGCTACGAAAGGAAGCTTGCCAGCGCAATCGACTATGAGCGGCCCGGATACGGCTGCTACGTGTACGTCATGGGGGAGCTGATGGACCGGGACCTGCTGCCGGAACTGCACTTTATCCGCAGCCCCTTCAACAGGAGAGCGTTCAGTTCCCGGGAAGAAGCGGAGAAGAGCCTGCGGAATTCATTCCAGTACGGCCTGAGCGAAGAACAGGAGCAAAAGCTGGAAAAATATTTGGAAGAAAACCTTAAGGAAACCGCTGACGGCGGATGGAAACTGGATCACCAGGAGATCTCCAGCATCGCCCATATCAGCTGGGAAGTGAGGAAATAGATGCAAGATAGTAGGAGAAACAATATGCAGAACAACAAGCGGAACATCAAAATGAAACGACCTGCCTTTGCAGCAACGGCGATCCTGGCGGTGATCCTGCTTGCCGTCTCCTTATGCGGCTGCGGTGACAGCGCTGCGGACTACGACCCGCTGGAAGGCGTGGAGACCATTACCTTCACCGACGATTGCGGTAGGGAGGTGGAGATCCCCAAGACCATCACCAAGGCAGCCCCCAGCGGAGCGGTGAGCCAGATGGTGCTGATGACCATCGCGCCGGAGACCCTGGTGGGCCTGTCCGCGACGCCCAGCGTGGAGCAGCGGGATTTTTTCCCAAAGGAAATGTGGACCCTGCCCACCTTCGGTCAGTTTTACGGGAGCAAGGCGAATCTGAACATGGAAGCGCTGATCGCGGCGCAGCCCCAGGTGATCATCGATATCGGAGACAAGAAAGACAATCACGATGCTGATATGGACAAGATCCAGCGGCAGACCGGCATCCCGACCATCTTCATCGAGACGAGCCTGGACAAGATGCCCGGAGCCTACCGGACACTGGGAGAGCTTTTTGGTAAGCAGGAGAAGGGGGAGGCCCTGGCCTCATACATCGAGAATACGGTGAGCTTCGCCAAGGAGCAGGCTGCGAAGATCCCTGAAAAAGAACAGAAGACAGTATATTACGGAACTGGGACAGCCGGGCTGGACTGCAACGCGGACGGATCCATACAGGCGGATGTGATCGATATCATCGGCGCGAAGAACGCGGTGGTGGGCGAGGAAGTCAGCGACAAAGGCGGCGGCACCCTGATCAATATGGAAAAGCTGTACACCTTCGATCCGGATGTGATCATCGTGACCAATGAAGGAGCCTACGATGTGATCGACGGAGGCGACAGCCAGTGGGGCGAGCTGTCGGCGGTGAAGAGCGGGGCATATTACGAGATCCCCGGAACGCCGTACTGCTGGATGAGCGGACCGCCTTCCGTGAACCGGATCCTGGGGATCTGGTGGCTGGGAAAACTGGTCTATCCGGAGAACTACGATTACGACATGGTGGATAAGACCATCGAATATTATCAGCTGTTCTTCGGCTGTGAGCTGAGCCGGGAGGAAGCTGAGGAAATGCTGGAGAACTCCACAGGGAAAATGGAGTAATTAATCACAGAGCAACCATTCAGAAAGGAACGGAAGAACAGATTGAGGGAGAATCGCAAAAGCAGGATATCACGGGCTGCAGCGGTCATCTTATCGGTGGTGACGGCTGCGGTTATGATGCCTGCTCTTTTGCTGCCTTTAGGCGTGCTTCCGGCCCCGGCATGTGCCGAGTCGGTCACCGACACCATCACCATCAAGGTGGGATACTGGGGGATGAGCGAAGAGGACTATGTGGAGAAGGCGACTTTTCACTGGACGGAGCTGGACGACGCCTACGGCGGGGCCCTGCAGACCCACGAGGAAGCCTACTCCTATTTTCGGGACGCGGAGGACGGGACATACTCCACCGTGGTGGTCTCCGCCCGGGGATTCTACCTGGAGGATCTGCTGAACTATGCCGGAGTGAACCTGAGCGATATCGAGAACATTTCTTTCTATACGCTGGATCACGATTACGGCGCGTTCACCTCCTTCACGTACGCCCAGCTTTTGCAGGAGCCCCGGTACTATTTCGACGATTTGCCGTCGAAGATCCGGAACACGTACAACGCGGCCGGCATCCTCACGGGCTATGAGCTGGACGATTCCGTGTGGGACAACAAGACCCGGGTGCAGACCATGCTGGCGCTGGAGAGCAGCTGGGCCCAGTACGACGCCGGGACAGAACACGCCTTCCCCAGCTTTGAGAACATGGGAACGGGGACCCGGTTCCGGCTCCTTTTCGGGCAGACCGAGCCCGGAGAGGCCCGCACCAACCAGTCGGCCAAATACGTGCACACGGTGGCTCTGACCATTCCCGGCGCTCCCGGGATCAAGGCCAATAAGGATACGGTGCTGTCCAGCTCCGGCAAGATCCTTCTCTCCAACCGGATCGGAAGTCACCGGGTGACCTTCGATGTGGCCAGCGACTCGGCCATGTTGGATTCCATCATGAACAACCTGACCTGGGATTCCTCGGACGATACCGTGATGCGCATCGACAATGTGGCCATGAATCCCAGCAAGCAGTACAACGACGCGGTCACCGTGGTGATCGATTACGAAGTCCTGAAAGAGGGCGAGGCGACGCTCCTGGGCAACTACATGGGCAGCGTGGCGCTGGAGACGGGCAAACAGCTGGACTACGCGGATGAGGACGACCAGCCGAAGCAGTCCGGAAAAAGCGACAAGGATAAGGACAGCGGAAAGAAGAGCAACGGCAGCAAGACCAAAGCCTCCTCCGGAAACAGCCCCTCCGGAAGCACGGCGCCCACCGCCGCAGCTCCCCAAAAGCCGCGCAACCTCTCTCTGGTGCAGTCCGGCGGGACAGTAACGAATCCTACTCCCGTGCCGGCGGCTCCGGAAGAGGCATCCGCAGAACTGGTGAGCATGGACCTTGAGGACGTCTTCGCCCCCCAGGAGCAGGCGGTCATCACCCCCAAGGACGACTCGAAGAAGTATGCGCCTTTCATCTTCGGCGGAGCAGGGAGCATCCTGGCTCTTGGCTGCGCAGCATCGGCGCTTCAGTTCCAGGGCCAGACCGGAGGCCTGTCCCTGCGTCTGCGGAGAAAATCATAAACCATCCGCCTGATCAGGGAGAGGCGGAAGCGGAGGTAGAGACGACCCATGAGAGAGCAAGTGACAGGAAGATCATACAAGAACCGGCTGGTGGTGCTGATCATCGCCTTTCTTGTGGTGTTCTTCGGATCCTTCATGGTGGGGCAGTACGCCATCATGCCGGATGAGCTGATCCGGATCATCTGCTCCCGGTTCATGGATATTCCCCAGACCTGGCCGGACGCGGCGGAGAACGTGGTGTTCCAGATCCGGCTTCCCCGGGTCTGCGCCGCGGCCCTCATCGGGGCGTCCCTGTCCGTCGCCGGAGTGTCCTATCAGGGTATGTTCCAGAACCCCATGGTTTCCCCCGGGGTCCTGGGAGCATCCAGCGGCGCAGGCTGCGGCGCTGCTATAGCCATCGTCCTGGGCCTTTCGTATTACAGCATTTCTACCATGGCCTTCATTTTCGGGCTGGGCGCGGTCTTCCTCGCCTACGGCATCAGCCGGGTGAGCAGGATCAATCCGGTTCTGGCCATGATCCTGGCAGGCATGCTGATCAGTTCTCTGTTCAGTTCGATTACATCCTTTATCAAGCTGATCGCGGACACCGACTCGCAGCTTCCCGCCATCACCTACTGGCTCATGGGAAGCCTGGTCTCCATCGAACCCAGGGATGTGGAATTCGCCATCATCCCGATCCTGATCGGAATGGTCCCGTTGGTGCTGCTGCGCTGGCGGATAAACCTGCTGACGGTGGGCGAAGAGGAAGCCCTCTCCATGGGCATCGACACCTCGAAGCTGAGGTTTCTGGTGATCGTCTGCGCCACGCTGCTGACTTCCATCAGTGTGGCCATCAGCGGCGTCATCGGATGGATCGGACTGGTGATCCCGCATTTCTGCAGGATGATCTACGGATACGATTACCGCCGGCTGATCCCCACCAATATGCTGTTCGGCGCTACCTTTCTGATGGTGGTGGACAACGTGGCCAGGCTGGCTACTACAGCGGAGATCCCCATCGGGATCCTGACCTCGTTCATCGGAGCGCCGATCTTCGTATATCTGATTCTGACGGGAGGTGCGATCCGCGGTGATTAAAATCGAGCATCTGTCATTTTCATACGGCGATAAGCCCATCCTGAAGGACGTCAGTTTTCAGGCGGACCAGGGAAGGCTGGTTGCGCTGATCGGACCCAACGGCGCCGGCAAGAGCACCCTGTTCAAGTGCATCCTGAAGTTCCTGAAGGGGTACGAGGGAAGGGTACTGCTGGACGGCCGGGACATGAAAGAAATGAGCCGGGCGGAGATCGCGAAGAAGATCGCCTACATCCCGCAGACCACGATCCCGGTATTCAATTACCCCGTGCTCGACATCGTCCTCATGGGCATGACCGGCGGCCTGAGGCTTCTGGAAACGCCGAAACACCGGCATGT
>CACXCQ010000164.1 GCA_902766185.1 uncultured Eubacteriales bacterium | reverse complement strand
CGAGAGGCCAGGTGCCCGTGATGGTGGTAACCAAGGCAAGTTTAAATTCAATGGGTACAGCGTTTTTTGGTCGCATTTCGCAGTCAAAAACGCAGGCGAGGCGGGTCTGTGGAAAAACCAGGCGGGCGGTGGGCAGGTGAGGCGCCTGGGAGAAACGGCATCAGCTGTTCACCGCCAGGTTTGCTTATCCACAGCCTCTCCACACTACAGGTCGAATGAAATTTACACCATTGTTTGGACCTGACCCCTGCCCATTCCGCCATTGCTCTTAAATCTGCGTTCTGTGGAAGCTCGCTTCCACAGATTACCGTCTTTCCCCATTTGGTGGAACACTTCGCGATCCGGTAGGCAATGACAGTCCTTGCTCCTTCCCGAAAAGCCAATAGATCGATTGCTCGTTCCGAACCGTTTTTCGTGGTATACTTAAAGCATGATCAACCAAGCGACAAGGCAAAACTACATATCTGCCGCTCGGCCCATCCTGCAAAGGCTGGAAGGTGCCGGGTTCGAAGCGTTCCTGGTCGGCGGGTGCGTGCGGGAATCCCTGCGCGGAGAATTGTCACCGGGATCCTCCCTGTCCCTCACGGATATCGATGTGACGACCAATGCTCTGCCGGAAGAGATCTGCGAGTTATTTGCCGATCTGGCCGTGATCCCGACCGGGATCAGGCACGGAACGGTAACGGTACTCTTGCCGGCCGCTCCGGCGGCGGGCGACCCCGCGGCTCCGGCAGAAGCCGACCCGGCGGCCCTCTCCCACCGGATCCCCATCGAGATCACGACCTACCGGATCGACGGAGATTATTCCGATGGTCGTCATCCGGACCAGGTGAGCTTCGTCTCCTCGCTGACAGAAGATCTGCGAAGACGTGATTTCACCGTCAACGCCATGGCTATGGATCTTCGGGGAAAGATCGCCGATCCCTTCGGCGGTCAGGATGATCTGCGCGAGGGAATCATCCGCGCTGTCGGAGATCCGCGAGCGAGATTTCAGGAGGATGGGCTGCGGATCCTGCGTGCGCTGCGGTTCGCCGCGGTTCTGACCAGCACACCAGGCACGCCGGCGCAGACAACCGGGCCGGACACCCGGCACGAGGCCGGCGCCAGAGGCTTTCGCATCGATCCGGCAACCGAAGAAGCGCTTCACGAATGCGCACCACTTCTGCGCAGGATCTCCGTTGAGCGCCTTTTCACCGAACTGAAAAAACTGGTTTGCGGAGCTGCTGCCGCAGATGTGGTCCGCCATTATGCGGACATCCTTGCGGTGGTCATTCCGGAGCTGAACGATATGAAGGGGTTCGCGCAGAACAACCCCTACCATAAATACGATGTGCTGGAGCACTGCATCCGTGCGATGGAATCGGTGCGGACGGTGACCCCGCCCTCCCGCGGCGAGCCTCAGGCAAACGGCGAACCGCAGGCGGGCAACAAGGCCCAGTCCGCCAGCGAACCTCCGGCAGACAGCGAACCTCCGGCCGCGCCGCTGTTTTGCATGAAGCTTGCCGCCCTGCTCCACGACGTAGGCAAGCCGGTTACTTATACAGAGGACGATAACGGAATCGGACATTTTTACGGGCACCCTCACGCAGGAGAAAAGATCGCAGGCGAGATCCTGCAAAGGCTGAAGGCGGACCGCTTCACCACCGACCGCATCGCGGCCCTCATCTGTCATCACGACATGGTCTTTCAGGAAGATGAGCGGCTGCTGAAGCGCTGGATCAATCGCTACACCGCCCAGATCCTTCTGGAGATCCTGGAACTGAAGCGCGCGGACAACATCGCCACCGGCAACGTCACCGAAGACCTCCTGAAAAAATTCGACCGCATCGAGGCCATGATCCGGGAGATCGTCCAAAGCAACCCCTGCCTTTGCGCGAAGGACCTGGCGGTGAACGGGCGGGATCTGATCGATCTGGGGATCCCGGAAGGCCCGCTGGTCGGCGCGGCGCTGGACGCCCTGCTCGATGAAGTCATCGACGGGCGGCTGCCCAACGACCGGGAGCCCCTCCTCGCGTGGCTGAGGAACAACGCCTGAGCTAGCCGAGGACCAACGTCCGGAGCGGCTGAAGAACACCCCCCCTGCCCCGCTGAACAAAAAACCGGGAGCACGCTCCCGGTTTTTTCGTTACCGTATTCTTGATTCTTGCCAATATTTCCGCATTCCCGCCTACAGGCCGATGCGGAGGAGCTCGATCAGCTGCTTCGCGGTACGGGGGCTCCTGCCACCGCTGCGGATGGCGTGCGCTTCCGCCCGGCGCGCCAGCTCCTCTCTTGGAATATCCAGCCCGTACTCGTCCGCCAGAGAAAAGACGATGTCGAGATAGTCGTCTTTGTCCGGCTTGCTGAAGGTGATGATGAGGCCGAACCGGGCCGACAGGCTCATGGTCTCCTGCAGCGTGTCATTGACGTGCAGCTCGTCCCCGGCGCGGTCCGCAAAGCTTTCCTTGACCAGATGCCGCCGGTTGCTGGTGGCGTAGATCACCACGTTGGCGCCCCGGCCAGCCGCGCTTCCCTCCAGCGTCGCTTTGAGGGCGGAGAAATTGTCGTCGTTCCCATTGAAGCTCAGATCATCGATGAACAGAATAAACTTCAGCGGACTGTCCGCCAGCTGGTCCAGAACCTCCGGGATCTGCAAAAGCTGGCTTTTCTTTATTTCGATGAGCCGCAGACCGCGGTCCGCGTACTCGGCCGCCACCGCTTTGATGGTGGAACTCTTGCCCGTTCCCGCGTCGCCGTAGAGCAGCATATTGCATCCGCCGGTGTCCTCCAGCAGAGCCTGCGTGTTGCGGATGATCAGATTCCGCTCCCGCTCGTAGCGGAACAGGCTGTCCAAAGGCTGGATATCCGGGTGCCGGATGGGTATGATCCGGCCGTCCGCGTCCCCGACCCGGAAGAACATATATCTGGCGAAGACCCCTAGTCCTGTCGTTGGGATCCGCTCCAGCTTTTGCGTGAAGTCGCTGAGCAGATAGAGCTTGCCGCAAGTCCAGGAGGGCAGGAATCCCTCATAACCGATGGCGTCGCGCAGCTCCTGCGCAGGCAGCGAGGCCAGATCCTGCAGCATGTTCAGCTCCTGGCGGGCGGTCTCCTGGATCGCATCGGAAAGCGGTTTCCCTGCGGCCACCGCCTGCACGTAGAAATTATCGTCCTCCAGCACCCGCGCCCGGATGTATTCGCCGAGGTCAGAGCCGTGGGGATAAAGGGCTTCCACCACATCGCAGTAGAGCCCGACCAGCGCCGGCGTATCCGCAGCAGTTTCGGCAGCCCCGGCGGCCTCTGCGGCTTCGGCAACTTCCGCAGCTTCAGCAGATTCCGCAGCTCCGGAATCTTCCCCGGCCTCCGGGCCTGCCTTTGCCAGAGCGCTCAGAAGCTCCCGCAGACCGTGGATCACCGGATCCCGCTTCAGTGCGCTGAACACCGTCAGCGAATCGATGTGCAGCATGTGTTCCTGATAATAATTGTTCATCTCGATCTCCTTAGTGCACCCATTATATCCTCCCGGTGTGAATTATTCAATGACCGGCACAGTTGTTTATCGCTTTGGGCGAAGGCGCTATTGCCCAGAAGCGCATCAGGCTGTTATAATAGTGAGGAAACAGACACGGCAGGCGGCGCGGAGAACGCGGCGCCGGGCGAAACGACGCAGAAAACGACGCAGAACTGGTGATACCATGAACAGTATGAACAACCTTTACTATAACGACAAAAAGCTCAAACAGATCAAGTAGAAGCGCACCCAGAAGACGAAGAGAGTCTGGGGATGGAGCCTCACCGCGCTGGGCGCCCTGGAGCTGCCGGGCGTGCTGTCCTCCATCGCTGCGGGAT
>CACXCQ010000163.1 GCA_902766185.1 uncultured Eubacteriales bacterium | reverse complement strand
GGACATTCCGCTTGGACAGCTGCGGGAGCGCCTGGATGAACTGGATCCGAACAAGACCTACATCACATTCTGCGCCATCGGCGTCCGCTCCTACAATGCGGCCAGGATCCTCATGCAGAACGGATTCAGCGATGTGCTGGTCTATCCCGGTGGCGTGCGCTTCTACCAGTCGATGCACAGCGAGCCGGCCGGGCCGGAAGGTGGCGGCGAGGCAGGAGGCGCAAAGGCAGGTGGTGCAAAGGCAGGTTCTGCCGGCGCGGTGACTGGCTCCGGAGATACGGCGGTCGGAGCCGTAGATACGGAACTCTCCGCCGGCGCTTCCTCTGAAACGAAAGGAATCGACATGGAAAACGCGAAGGAGATCACTTTGGACTGCTGCGGCATGCAGTGCCCCGGCCCGATTATGGAAGTCTTCAAGAACGTCGAAAACATGGAGGACGGCGATCTGCTGAAGGTGACCGCGTCCGATCCTGGTTTTGCAAAAGACATCGCGGCCTGGTGCAGACGGACCGGCAATACGCTGGTCTCCAACGAAAAGTCCGGCGTGGAATACGTTGCCTGCATCCGGAAGGGACTGTGCGGACCGGACGGAAGCGGCGCGGCTGCGGGCGCTGAAGGAGGGTGCTGCACAGCGACCGGATCTGCCGGCGAATGCTGCGGAACGAGCGTTGTCGACTCCGGCAAAGAGGGCAAGACAATCATCGTTTTCGATGGCGACATGGACAAAGTGCTGGCCTCCTTCATCATCGCCAACGGCGCCCTTGCCATGGGCAGGCCGGTCACCATGTTCTTCACTTTCTGGGGATTGACGGCGCTGCGCAAAACGCAGAAGCTGCCCATCCGAAAGACCTTCATGGAGAAGATGTTCGGCATGATGCTCCCGCATGGACCGCAGAAGCTGAAGCTGAGCAAAATGAACATGGGCGGCATGGGAACAGCCATGATGAAGGGCATCATGAAGGACAAAAATATCGATTCCCTGGAGGATCTGATGAAGAAGGCTATGGACGCCGGCGTCCGCATCATCGCCTGCTCCATGAGCATGGACGTCATGGGCATCCGCGAGGAAGAACTCATCGACGGCGTTGAGATCGGCGGAGTCGGAACGTATCTGGGTGAAGCGGAAGAATCGAACGTCAACCTGTTCATATGACAGCATATGACATCGCCCGGCGACCTGACGGATGACAGCGCCCGGCGATCTGACGGAGCGCCGATGGAGGATTACGCATGACCGAACTGAAACAGAATTTGCAAAGGCTGGATTTCTGGGAACATCTCAGCGACGAAGAAAAAAAGCGGGTCGAGGATTTTGCGGTGATACGCGAGTATCAGGCCGGGAATATCCTGCACGCTATGGAAGGTGACTGCCTCGGTCTGGTGGTGGTCCTGGAAGGTTCTGTCCGCGCCTACATGATGTCCGAAGAAGGACGGGAGATCACGTTGTACCATATCCGGACAGGGGAGTGGGACGTGCTGACCGCCTCATGCATCATGTACCAGGTGACCTTTGATACGCAGATGGTCATCGAACAGAACAGCCGGATCCTCATCGTTCCCACCACGGTGCTGGCCGGACTGAAGCAGAACAACGTGTATGTCCGCAGTTTCATCTACGAGACCCTGACCGAACGGTTCTCGGATGTCATGTGGACGATCCAGCAGATCCTCTTCTACGGGATCGACCAGCGGGTGGCGGCGTTCCTGCTGAACCATGCGGAGCAGCCCGCGGCCGAGAGGACTTCATCGGCCGGCGCGCAGGTCCGGGCGACCCACGAGCAGATCGCCAGAGAGATCAACACCGCCCGGGAAGTCGTCGCCCGCATCATCAAGCGCTTTGCAGACGACGGAATCGTAGAAACCGCCCGGGGAAGGATCATCATCACCGACCCCGAAAGGCTTCTGGAAATGACAGAAGAACAACTCCTTACCAAATAACAAGTTCTTACAAATAATTGCCTACCTGAAAATTATTTCAGACCAAACCAGGAACATGGCAGCCGGGGGACACCACCCGCTGTCATGTTCTTGTTGTATCAGCTGTCCACGGGCAGCCGCCGTTATTCTCCGGCCTAGATCGGTCTCACAAAAAATCTGAAAGGAAATGTCGAGATTCCAGCGCTTTAGCATCCGGCAGATCTCGACTTTTTCGCCTGCAAAGGCTGATCAGCCCAACGCAGTCGAGATTCTGTCCAATACAGCGTTCCGTTATCTCGACCTGGCCTGCGCGCAGAGGCTGTTTTTGTCAGATCCGGAAGGAAAGTCGTTATTCCAATGCGTCAGAACAGCTACAATCTCGACATCTCGTTCGCGGATCGCCCCGCGTCGGCGAGCTGTTGTAGTTTTCGCTTTGAGAATTTTGATTCCGTGACCTGCCCCAAAAAGTGTCACGGCGAATGTTTGTCTTATGGTATGATAAATACAAGATATTTGCGGATGATGGAACAATGGGGGGAGAAGCAAATGATTTTTCTGAAGAACGATTACGGTCTGGGGGCGCATCCGGAGGTAATGCGGGCGCTGATGGAAACGAATATGGAACTGAATGACGGGTATGGAGAGGACAGGCATTGCAGGGCTGCGGCGGAACAGATCCGCGAGCTGATCGGCTGCCCGGACGCGGATGTGCATTTCCTGTGCGGCGGGACCCAGACGAATCAGACCGCGCTGGCGGCGTTTCTGCTGCGGCCTCACTGGAGCGTGATCTCAGCGGATTCCGGTCATATCTGCGTGCATGAGACAGGAGCCATCGAGGCCACCGGACACAAGATCAACCACGTGAAGACGGAAGACGGAAAACTGACCCCGGAGCTGATCGAGGAAGTGCTGGTTTTTCATGAGGATGAACACTACGTGCTGCCCAAGGCCATCTACATTTCCCAGTCCACAGAGACCGGGCTGATCTATTCCCACAGCGAGCTGAAGGCGCTGCGGGAGTGCTGCGACAAGAACGGCTTGCTTTTGTATCTCGATGGCGCGCGGCTTGCCATGGCGCTCTCCTGCAAGGACAACGACACGAAGTGGGAAGACCTGCCTTTGCTCGCGGACGCGTTCTACATCGGCGGGACGAAGAACGGTACGCTGATTGGGGAGGCGCTGGTGATCGTCAACGATGCGCTGAAGCCGGACATGCGGTTTCTGATCAAGCAGAGGGGCGCGATGCTGGCGAAGGGTCGGGTCCTGGGTGTGCAGTTCGAGGCGCTGATGAAGGACGATCTGTATCTGCACATGGGCTCCCACGCCAACCGGATGGCGCAGGCGCTGGCGGAGGGCATTGCGGCGAAGGGTTATGAGTTCGCCATCCCGCCCCAGACGAATTTGCTGTTCCCCATGTTCGAGAAGGAGCTGGTGCAAAGGCTGGCCGAGGACGTGATGTTCGAGACTTATCCCATCGTGACGGATACCCACCAGTGCATCCGTCTGGTGACATCCTGGGGAACGACGGAGGACGAAATCGAAGAATTCCTGAAGCTGATTTGATGCAAAGGCTGGAAAGAACATGAAGAAACGATTAGATTTTGCGGCGAATACGGATCGCCTGATCGACGATTTCCTGACGCTGACATCCATCGACTCGGTGAGTCTGCAGGAGCGGGAGCTGGCGGACGCGCTGATCCCGAAGCTGCGGGAGCTGGGCTGCGAGGTGGAGGAGGATGACGCGGCGCAGGCCATCGGCGGAAACTGCGGCAACATCCTGGCGAGGCTTCCGGGGCGGCCGGACGAAATGTCGATTGATACCGGCGCGCCGGAGACTGACCAGTCGGAAGCCGGCGAGCCCGACGCGGCACCGGACGACCGGATGCGGCCCATTCTGCTCTGCGCCCACATGGACACGGTGGTGCCGGGAAAAGGCAAAAAAGCGCATCTGGAGGATGGCGAGAGCGACACGATCATCCGGGGCAATGGCGAAGCGGTGCTGGGCGCGGACGACGTGACGGGCATCGTGGAGATCCTTGAAGGCCTGCGCATTCTTGAGGAGAACCAGATCCCGCACCGGCCGGTGGAGCTCCTGTTCACCGTATCCGAGGAGACCTACGTCGGGGGCAGCATCGCTTTTGATCTGGCAAAGATCCAGTCAAAAGAAGCCTATGTCATGGACCTGACGGGGCCCATCGGAAGGGCGGCGGTGAAGGCGCCGTCGCTGATCCTCTTCGAGGTGACCGTCACGGGAAGACCGGCCCACGCGGGGTTTGAACCGCATAGAGGCATCCACGCCATACAGGCGGCGTCGGCGGCCATCGCCCGCCTGCCTGAAGGACAGCTGGATGAGGAGACCACCTTCAACATCGGTGTCATCCGGGGAGGCGCCAGGAGCAACATCGTTCCGGACCAGTGCCGGGTCATCGGCGAGGTGAGAAGCTATGACCATGAGAAGGCGCTGGAAGCAGTCGAACGGATGAGGACTGTCTTTGCGGAGGAGACGGAGAAGCTGGGCGCAGGCTTCGAACTGAAGGCGGACACAAAGATCCGGGCATACTGCTGGGATGAGGATACCGCCGTCTGCCGCCGGTTCAGAAGGGCGGCGGAGGCCATCGGAGCGGCGCCGGAGGACGGAGAGATGTTCGTCTCCACCTTCGGAGGAAGCGACAACAACATTTTTGCCGAGAGAGGACTGGAGGGGATCGTGCCCTCCTGCGGCATGTACGACCCCCACTCCATTCATGAGTATACAAAAGTTTCAGATCTGAAAAAAGGCGCGCAGCTCGTCGCCGCGCTCTGTGTCGTGTAGCCGCTCTGTGTCGTGTAGGTGCGGCGCGGCGTGGCCCGGTGTAAAATACAGCAAAGTGACGTCTCCCACCGCTTAGATCCTGACGGATCTTGAAGCGGGGGCTTCTCGTTTGACCAGTCTTACGATACGGCATGGTACGT
>CACXCQ010000162.1 GCA_902766185.1 uncultured Eubacteriales bacterium | reverse complement strand
GATCTCCGCACGCATCTGGTTACGCAGCTTCGCGTCCAGGTTGGACAGCGGCTCGTCCATCAGGAATACATCCGGGTCACGGACGATAGCACGGCCGATAGCTACACGCTGTCTCTGGCCGCCGGACAGAGCCTTGGGCTTACGGTCGAGGTACTGCGTAATGTCCAGGATCTCCGCTGCTTCCTCAACACGCTGGCGGATCTCCGCCTTGGGCGTCTTGTTCAGCTTCAACGAGAAGGACATGTTGTCCGCAACGCTCATATGGGGATACAGCGCATAGTTCTGGAAGACCATGGCGATGTTACGGTTACGCGGTTCCACATCGTTCATCCGCTTCTCGCCGATGAAGAGATCGCCCTCGGAGATCTCCTCCAGACCCGCGATCATCCGCAATGTCGTGGACTTACCGCATCCGGAGGGACCGACCAGAACAATGAACTCCTTGTCCTCGATATCGATATTGAATCCCTGTACCGCAACAACTCCCTTGTCGGTGATCTGGAGATTTGTCTTCTTCTCCGGCGCATCCTTTTTCTTCTTGGACTTTCCCTCAGTATTGGGGTAGATCTTCTTCACATCCTTCAACACTACACGTGCCATACCTTCTTCCTCCTTGTTAAGCTATGTCACCGCCTCCGGCCGGGCACACCCCGTACGGCCCGGTCAAATTGCCGATCTTCAGCGACTCCCGAGGAGTCGTATTCTGAATATTCAACATACATACGTTAGTATTATACATCACGGTGCAAGACAATGCAATTATTTACTTCCCCTTTTTCACATCACCTGAACATCACCTGAGCCTCACCTCGTCCAGAACCCGATCACTTCCCTCATCTCATCGCTGCCGTCATACGTCTCGATGAACCGGACGATCTCTCCCGTGGTCGCCTTCTTGAATTTGAAGTTTTCGTAGTAATCCTTCAGGAATGCGTCAAACTTCTCCTGCCCCATGACGCGTCTCACATCGCAGAGGAAAGCGTATCCGCCTTCGTATTCTCCTTCGCCGTATTCTCTTTCCGGCGGATACTTATTGGGGGCGATGTTTACCGGATATTTCACATAATCTGACCGGAACTGGGCTACCGTCTCCTCTCCGCTATTCCTCATCTCATCGATAGGCGGGATCAACGGATCGATCTGCCGGATCTTCCTCGTGGAGGGGCAGTCCGTCAGGCTGTAGAGCTCATGCTCGACGTATGAGGTGAAGCCTTCATCGATCCAGCCTTCCCGGTATTCGCAGTTGCCCACTGCCGCGTAGAACCACTGATGACCGATCTCGTGGGCCACGCATTCAGCGAGGCCCTGCGCGCCGAGGACCGGACCCATACCGTCAAAGTACGACGATCCGTTGACCATGATGAGTTCCGGATATTCCATTCCCCCGAAGCCCATCCCGAAGAGGCACTCGACGATGTCCAGCTCCCCGTACGGGTACTGGCCGATCCGCTCGTTGAAGATCTCGATGCTGTCTTTCGCGGTCATCTTGCTGAGGCTGCGGTACTGCTTTGTGTATTTGCCCGGGAGATAGTAATTGTTGACCGTCACTCCCCCCGCTGTGAAGGTGTCCTTTTTCATCATGTTGGAGGCCACGATGGCGAAATCCCGCACGTTGTAAGCTTTGATCCTCGTTACTCCGGTCTTCTTGCCCTTCTTCGTATTGCTCGAGCCCGTGGCCGCGACCACGTATTTCACCGGCGCTCTGAAGGTCACGTCGTAGTCTGCCAGGTCATAGCTCCTGCTCTCTCCATCGTCAAAAAACGGATCTTTGTTCCACTTGCCGTCCTCGTTGTCCGCCAGGTACGGAAAACAGAAGGAAAGCTTATAGATCTTTCCCTTTCTGGTTTTCTGTACGGCGAACCGGTCCTGTCTGTTGGGGATATCGGTGTACATTTTGACGGTGATGACGCGGTTCTTTCCGGGATCGATAGCAGAGCTTCCGCCCAGCTTCACCTTCAGCACGCTGCCCTTCTTTTCTTTGGTCACCGACAGCTTCCTGCCTTTGTGCGTCACGGCGAGCACCTTGGATCTCTTCCCGGAATTGCCTTCCGACCTGTAGTTGTCTTTGGCGTACTTGAGGGCGGGAACGCTCATATCCCTGAGGTAAAGCGTCCCCACCTTCTGGTCTGTTTCGTTCCTGACCTTGATGCGGACCGTCTCGTACAGCCTGTCCTTCTTCGTGTCAAGTCTCAGCGTCATCGTGTAGGATACGGCATCCACCACGCCCTGTCCTGCTTTTGCATAGGCAAAGGCAGGGCTGCCGGCTGCGGGCATCACGGTCGCCACAAGAATAGCGGCAAGGAATATCACAAATCGTCTTCTCATACTGTCTGATCCACCTCGTCATTGATCGCAATAACTTATTCGCCTGCGTCCAGGCACTTCTGAATGATCTCTTTTCCGCGCAGCACCTTCAGGCAGTCCTTCGCGAAATCGCTCTCCAGCCCGTAGACGATCCCGGCCAGTCCTCCGCAGACGGCTCCGGTGGTATCGGTGTCCTTGCCGAGATTGATGGAGGCGAGCACGGTCTCCCGGAAGTCCCGGTTATGGGCGAGACACCAAAGGCTGGCCTCCAGCGTTTCGACGACATATCCGCCGGAACGGATCTCGTCCTCCGTCATCTCATCCAGCCTGCAGAGCCGGTCGAAGGGCTCATCATACTGCAGCGTGGGGAGGATATCGTGGATGGACTCTCCTGCCAGGAGCCGCCTGGCCACATGCACGTAGATCACGCACGCGGTCTTCGAAATGTCGTGGCCGTGTGTAATGGCGGAAACCGCCCGGATCTCATCGTCTGTGCAGTCCGTGAACGCCAGCGGCAGGATCCGCATGAGCGAGCCGTTGCCGTTGCTGTATCTGTCCGTCTCGGATCTTCCTGTTCTCAGCGCGGTCGCCGTAGCATTGCCGATATCAAAGACGTATCCGTCCACCGTGAAGTCTTCCCAGTCGAACCATTTGAGGAAGTTTTTTGTGATGTCGTCGATATCTACGCTGCCGTTGTTCTTCTGGAGGCTTTCCACTGTCGCGATGGCCATCGACGTGTCGTCCGACCAGGTTCCCGCAGGCTGGTTATGCGTTCCGTATCCCGTCATTTCCGCGCAGCGGAACGTTCCCCTTGCCTTAAACTCATACGGGACGCCCAGCGCATCTCCGATCGCCAGCCCGTAGACCGCATCGCTGTACCTCTTTTTCATTTCTTCGTTCATCATCTTCGCTTTCGTCATGATAGGCCTCCTTTCTCCGTCCGGAATAACTTTCTCGCATAGTATACCGGACAGAGCGGGTCCGTCTGTCGCCTCAGAGGCTACAGCCTGCGTTCCGCATCGTATCAGGGACCGGATCAGCAATCATCAGCAGTT
>CACXCQ010000161.1 GCA_902766185.1 uncultured Eubacteriales bacterium | reverse complement strand
GCCGGCGTTTCCCTGCAGCGCCTGAAAGATGGCGCTGTGCTCGCTGTCCACGGGCAACAGGGCCACCCCGTTCTCTTCAACAGTCCGCATCACCAGCTCGCCCCCTGCCACAAGGGTCTCTTTGTTGGCGAAGGCGATGTCCCGTCCTGCCTTTGCGGCAGCAAGGGTCGGTTCAAGTCCCCGCATACCCAGCAGGGAATTCAGCACCATGTCGCAGTCCTCCATGGAAGCGATGGCCACCAGGCCCTTCATGCCGTGACAGACCTCAAGCCCGGGGAATTCCTTCGCCAGGCTCCTGGCGTCCTCTTCCTCCGCCACGCAGACGGCGGCGGGAGAAAAACGGCGGATCTGCTCCCGCAGAAGATCTACCCTTTTCGCACAGGAAAGAGCTGCCACCTGCAGCTCTTCCGGATGATGCTCTATGATGTCCAGCGCCTGGGTCCCGATGGACCCGGTGCTGCCTAATATCGAAATGCGTTTCATCTAATCCTTCCCTTTGTAAGTTCTAGTTCCACGTTCCCATGGTGCCGAACACCGTCAGCACACAGAGATAATAATAGACCAGAGGACCCGTGAACAGCACGCTGTCGAAGCGGTCCAGGATCCCTCCGTGGCCCGGGATCAGGTTGCCGTAATCCTTGATCCCCATCTTCCGCTTGAAGACGGAGGCCGTGAGGTCGCCGAACTGGGAGATCACCCCGCCCAGAAGGCCGATGATCAGGCAGTGCACCAGCAGCGGCCTGGCGAAGAAGAAGCCGAACACTCCGCAGAGGATGATGCTCCCCAGGGTGCCTCCGACGCTTCCCTCGATGGTCTTCTTGGGGCTGATCTTCGGGCAGAGCTTGTGCTTGCCCAGGGCGTACCCGGTGAAATATGCCATGATATCCGTTCCAAAGGCAGTGATGACCACCAGCCAGACCAGGTTCTTCATCACCGGAGCCTCCAGTCCCATCATGGCGATGAGCCCGATGTGGTAGGAGAAGAATACGATGTAAAAGATTCCGGTAATGGTGGCCAGCGCGTCCTCCAGCTTCCGCTCTTCGATCTTGAACAGATACAGGAGACTTGCCAGCACCACAGCAAAGAACCACACCATGTACCAGAAGGCGCTCTCCGTCCCTCCTGTGCTGACGATATGGTGCTGCCACAATCCGACGCCGTACAGCGCCACCGCAGCGCACACAGCGATGGGATAGCTGGCATGGATGTCCATGGCCTTGAAGCCCTTGAAGAACTCATAGACTGCCATGACTCCGATACAGAAGCAGCCGGCGTACAGCACATATCCGCCGATGATGAGAATGATCAGCAGCGGTGCCATGATCAGACCGGAAAGCACTCTTGTTTTCATCTGCAGTTACTTCCTTTCATTTCATTCGTGACCGATCGGACCGGACGGATCAGCGTCCTCCGAATCTCCTGTCCCTCTTCTGGTATTTTTCGATGCACTTCTCGAACTCCTCCGGAGAGAAGTCGGGCCAGAGCACGTCGGTAAAAACAAATTCACTGTAAGCGCACTGCCAGAGCAGGAAATTGGACAGCCTTTCCTCTCCGCTGGTGCGGATGATCAGCTCGGGGTCACCGCAGCCGGTCTCCCGCGCTCCGGTATAGAGCCGCTCGGAGATCATCTCCTCGGTGATCTCTTCCGGAGCCAGATCTCCGTCTGCCGCCTCCTCCGCAAGCTCTCTCACCGCCCGCAGGATCTCCGCCCTGCCCCCGTAGTTCAGCGCGATGTTGAACTGCAGTCCGGTATTGCCTGCCGTATTGGCAATGGCCTTATCGACCGCCTTGCGCGCATCCGGAGGCAGAGGACTGTAATCCCCCAATATCCGGATCCGGACGTTGTTGTCCATTAGCTCTTTGAGTTCGCTCTCCACGTAGCGGATCAGCAGCTTGAAGATGCCGGAGACTTCCTCAACGGAACGCTTCCAGTTCTCCGTAGAGAAGGCGTAGACCGTCAGGTGCTTCATCCCCAGGTCATTGGCCCGGCGAACCACCTCGATCATCGACTTCATTCCCGCGTTGTGACCGGCGAGCCTGGGAAGGCCTCTGTTTTTGGCCCACCTTCCGTTTCCGTCCATGATGACGGCCACATGCTCCGGGATCCTGTTCGTATCCAACATGGTGCTCTCCTGCCTTTGCCCGTAGGCCGTGCTTGCCGCGGGCCTGCGCCCGGGCCGTAATTACGAAAAGGCGGATGTGACCAGACCTGATCACATCCGTATCCATCTGTTTCCTGAGATAAATGGCGGAGCCACAGCTCCCATGAAAGCCCTAGACCTCCATGATCTCCGTTTCTTTTGCCGCAACGATATCATCGATATCCTTGATGGCCTGGTCGACCATCTTCTGGATCTCGTCCAGAGTTTCCTTGCGGTCATCCTCGGTGTAGTCGCCGGCTTTCTCCAGCTTCTTCACCTTGTCGTTGGCGTCCCGGCGGAGATTGCGGACGGCCACCTTGGTCTCCTCGCCCATCTTCTTGACGGTCTTGGTCAGTTCTTTTCTGCGCTCCTCCGTGACCTGGGGGATCTGCAGACGGACGACCTTGCCATCGTTCACCGGGTTGATGCCGATGTTGGCCACATTGATGGCCTTCTCGATCTCCGGAATGCTCTTGGGATCGAAGGGTGAGATCAGCAGGGTCCTTGGCTCCGGAACGGAAATGTTGGCCAGGGATTTCAGCGGCGTAGGCGTACCGTAGTATTCCACCATGACCTTGTCCACCAGCGCTGCGTTGGCTCTTCCCGCCCTTACGGTGGCCAGATCCTCCTTCAGCAGAGACTCACTCTTTTTGATTTTTTCCTCTAATTGATCAATATTGAATTCGCTCATCTCGAAACCTCCTCGTTTCCTTCGCGCATTTTATCTTCCACTGACGATGGTGCCGATCTTCTCTCCGCAGACCGCCTTCATCACGTTCCCCTCTTCCGCCAGAGCGAAAACGTGGATGTCGATGCCGTTGTCCCTGCACAGAGCAGCTGCCGTAGCATCCATCACCTTCAGATCCTGTTCCAGCACCTCCGTGTGGGTCAGCCGGTCGTATCTGACGGCATTGGGGTTCTTCTCAGGATCATCGGAGTACACCGCGTCGATCTTCTTGGCCAGCAGGATCACTTCCGCGCCGATCTCCGCAGCACGCAGGGATGCCGCCGTGTCCGTTGAGAAGAACGGGCTTCCCGTTCCCGCGCCGAAGATGACTACACGTCCCTTCTCCAGATGGCGCACGGCCTTTCTCCGCACATAAGGCTCGGCCACTTCGCGCATCTCGATGGCGGACTGCACCCGGGTAGGCACATCCATAGCTTCCAGCGCGTCCTGCAGCGCCATGGCGTTCATCACCGTGGCCAGCATGCCGATGTAGTCCGCTGTGGACCGGTCCATGTGCTCACTGGTCCTGCCACGCCAGAAGTTGCCGCCTCCTACAACGATCGCCACCTCTACGCCGGCGTCCGCCACTTCCTTAACCTGGGCAGCCACCTTCCTGACATAGGGGCTGTTGATGCCGAAATGCTGGTCTCCGGCCATGGCCTCTCCGCTCAGCTTCAGCAGAACTCGTTTGTATTTGGGTTCCATTGTCTTCTCCTTACCGGACAATCCTCCGCTGTCCTGATGTCTTTGTGTTTCATTTCCCGTCCATTCTACCACAGACTGGACGCTAACACAAAACCTAATCGCAGGATTCTCTCAATACAATCAGCCACGCCGTCCCTTGTTGATCACGGACGCCATATACGCCGCCCCGAATCCGTTGTCGATGTTCACCACGCTGACGCCGTTGGCGCAGCTGTTCAGCATGGAAAGCAGCGCGGACAGACCGCCCAGATTCGCGCCGTATCCTACGCTGGTGGGGACCGCGATCACCGGTACCTCTACCAGACCGCCGATGACACTCGCCAGCGCCCCTTCCATTCCGGCCACGGCAATGACCACGTCCGCCTGACGGATGATGGGGAGCTTATCAAAGAGACGATGGATGCCGGCAACGCCGACGTCGTATACCCGGCTGACGTCGTTACCCAGGATCTCCGCCGATACGGCTGCTTCTTCCGCCACCGGGATATCCGCAGTGCCGGCGCTGATCACGCAGACGCTGCCCAGAACGTTTCTCTCCGGAACATCAGAAGTGTTCTTGTCGTCCTCCAGAGAGGCGATGATCCTGGCCTCCTCGTAGAAGACCGCCCCGGGAACTGTCTTCAGGACTTCCTCGTAGGCTTTCCGGGAGGCTCTGGTCGCCATGATGTTTCGCCCGTGGCCCACCAGTTCACCGAAGATCGCCCGTATCTGCTCCGGAGTCTTCCCCTGCCCGAAGATGACCTCCGGAAAACCCGTCCGGATCGCCCGGTGATGATCCACGTTGGCAAAGCCCAGGTCTTTATACGGCAGGTCCCTGAGGATCCCGAAGCCTTCTTCCGCCGACACCTCTCCGCTGCTGACTTTTTCCAAAAGACTTTTGATGTATTCGTCGTTCATCGTTTTGTTTCTCCTTTTGATGCTAATTCATTCACGCCTGTCTGACGCCGTTCTCATCGATGAGCCATGTCTCGCTGATGATCGTATCCGGCCGGATATCGAATTCCTCTACCGGAAGGGACTCCACGACCTGAAGGTCGAAGCAGACCGCCATGGTCCGGCACTGGGGATACCTGCTGAGATAGCGGTCGTAGTATCCGCCCCCGTATCCGATCCTGTTGCGCAGAAGATCAAAAACCGATCCCGGCATGATGATCAGGGTGTTCTCATCCGGTTCCAGCACCTCCTCCGATACCGACTCCCGGATGTGGAACGGTCCTTCCACCAGATCCGCGGGGTCATCGCAGCGGTTGAATATCATCTCCTGGTCGATCACCTTGGGGATGTATACCTTCTTCCCATCTGCCTTTGCAAGGGGGATCAGAAGATCCGCCTCCACCTCATTGTTGATGGGCATATATACGCAAAGGCTGGTCGCGTCGCGGTAATCTTTCGTTTCCCGCACTTTCCCGCAGATGATCTCCGAGGCCCGCCTTACTTCGGCAGGATCCATCGCTTTGCGGGCGGCGAGCACGCTTCGGCGATAATCTTTTTTTGTCATTTCCATTTTGCGTCACCTCTTTCGTTCAGTTTATATCATGCCGTGTATTTGCACAAGGGAATCAACGGTGATCGTATTTCCTTTTCAGGCAAAAATATAGGAGCCCGAAACCGAGAGCTATCACTAAAGCGATGCCCCAGATCCGCATGGTGTCCTGCACTCCGGTGACCGTGGCGTGATCACGGTCGTTGGTGTAAATGATGTAAATATCCCCGTCGCCAGCGTCGACCTCCTCTTCGTTTGTGGCAAGGGCCTTTCCGCTCACGTTTCCATTGGAGTCCATATTTTCTGCAATAACGGGATCGGTTCCATCACTGCTGATCGCATACGATGCCGCATAGTCGGAAGCCATTTCGGTCACGGTATAGAAAGCGTGTTCATTGACCCCGCCGAACACAACTTCTTCGTCACATCGAAGTTTCAGATCCACAGTGGCTTTTCCTTCTGCATCCGCAGTGAAAGTCCTGATCTTCGCATCGATCGTTCCGTCGGCCAGCTTATTATAGGTCTTACCAGGAGTCAGACCCGCGAATTCCACGGTGAAATCGAACTGCTTTGTCACGTCTGCCAGGTTGCCCGTCACCATCTTCTTAAGATGGATATTGGAACGGCGATCCGGGGCATCCCTCATCACGATGGTTTTTCCGTCTTTTTTCTTCCATTGGCCTTTATCATCGCGGATCTCAACGTCCCCCTCATCATTGATGCGGAAGACGATGGATTCGGCGACCTGGTAGCTTTCCGGAGACTGCGGTGCACGGGTCTCGACCATAGTGTAGACTCTTCCTTCTTCCAGAACGAACTTCTTCTGTTCGTTCGTGGATGTCCAGGAATAGTCGCTTCCCATGGAGCGGGCATCTCCGACGCCTGTCGGAAGGGTCGTTCTTTCAGCCAGTCCGGAGGAAACGGACATGGTGACGTCCATTCCTGCCATGTCGGCGTAGTTAACCTTACTGATGTCCACCGTTCCGGCTTTTCCGGTCGCAACGGATGTTCCGTCTGCGAAGAGCAGCGTCGCCTTCACGGCTTCGCCGCTCGGGGTCTGCGTCTTCAGGGTCACGGTATCCTCATCCTTTTCGGACAGAGAAATTGCGTATCCCTTAAGGTCGCCTCCTGCCACGCGGACGGTCGTATCCTCGCCCTCCAGAAGCTCAAGATAGGCTCCCGGAAGCTCTGCGCTTCCGTTGATGGCCTTCTTGCTGAAGGTGATCTCGGTCGTGCTCCGCGTATCCAGCATGCGCACAAGGTTCTGCGCCTGCGGAAGCCAGCTTCCGTCTCCCTGTCTGATCTCGACCTTGCCTTCCTTGATGCGGAAGACGATATGCTCTGCCGGCTCATGGTATTCCGGCGGAGTATGCTCGATCATGGTGTAGACATGGCTTTCGCTTAAGGTGATCTCCTTCTGCCGGTTTGCGGAAGATGTCCACTGTCCGTCTTCCACCAGTTTTCCGGAGGTTCCCTCGCCTTCCCGCACTTCAAGCACGGCGCCGGGCAGCTCGTCCGTTCCGTTTACGGCACGCTTGCTGAACTTCACATCTACCGGGGTGGGCTCATCCTCCATGTGCACCAGGTTCTCTGACTGCGCCTCCCAGTGGGCGCCGTTCTTGATCTCGACCTTGCCGTCATCGGTGATCCGGAAGGTGATGGATTCCGCCACCTCATAGCCGTTCGGCGCGGTGGTTTCCACCATGGTGTAGACATGGCCTTCCTTCAAGGTGATCTCGTGCTTCTGCGTCGTGGACGTCCATCTCTCGACGAGCGTTCCGCTGCTTCCTTCTCCCTCATAGACGGAGAGCACTGCTCCGGGGATCTCCTCGGAGAGGTTGACCTCCGTCTTGCTGAAGGCGACTTCCGTTTCGCTGGGCTTATCCAGCATCACCAGCTCAGATGAACCGCTGTCGGAGAAGGTTCCGTCCGTCTGTCTGATCAGGACGTTTCCGTCCACAGACACCTTGAAGCGGATGGATTCCGCCAGATCGTAGTATTCCGGCGCGATGCGCTCGGTGAGCTCATATTCGCGTCCGGCGACCAGATCAAGCTCGTGGGGCTGCTGCGTACTGGTCCAGGAATCGATGATCTCACCGGCAAGGCCGTCTTCCTCGCTTATCTGGGTCACGGTCAGCTTTGCTCCAACGATCTCGTCCGTTCCGTTGATGTCCTTCTTGCTGATGGTGATGGGCGGGTCGAATTCATCGTACATACGGATGGTGTTTCCGCAGACCGCGCCTTCCGTATCGCAGTTCACGATATATCCGGTGTCGGTGATCTCAAACTCGATATCCGCCGCGGCGGCAACGTAATGCGGATCCTCCGGCGTTCTCGTTTCGCTGAGCGTATACTTACCGGAGGAGAGATCGCTGATCTTCTCTTCCCGCATGCCGGAGATCCACTGCTTGACGACGGTTCCGTTCGGTCCGTAAAGGGTGAGCTGGGCGCCCGGCACGAACATGCCCGTGGAAGGCTCCAGTTTCTTCACTCTGATCTCGAAGTCCTGGGCGTCCTTCATGTGGACATATTTTTCATACTGCCAGTTTCCTTCGCCGTCCCTTACCTCAATGGTTCCGGCGTGGGTGACGCGGAAGACGATGTCCTCTGCCCGCTCATGCCCCTGCGGTGCGGTGACTTCCACCATGGTGTAGACCTCGCCTCTAGCCAGCTCGATCTCATGGCGCTCTGATCCGGAGATCCAGTCGTCCACGATGTCCTGCGCCTGCAGCTGCGCGATCATCTCTTCCGGGGCTGCGGTGTTCAGCGGATGGTATTCTCCGCGGATCACGTACAAGTGCGCGCCTTCCAGTTCCTCTGTTCCGTTCACCGCCGTCTTGCTGAACCGTACAGGCTCAGACGGAATGGTGTTGGTGAAGAGATAGACCGGCGGGTTTTTCGTATACACCGTCTGCGGACCGGAAGAAAGCGCCTTCTTCGGTCTGCCGTTTTCCTTCTGCAGGGCGGATGCGGTTACCGAAGCCTGACCGTAGATGACCTCATAGGACGCCTGATAATCAGACGCCTCCTCGATGACCTCGTAGCCTGCCCGGTTCGGCAGATCGGTAAAGATAACCTGCTGACCGTGCTTGACGTCCATATACAGCTCTGCCGTTCCCTCTGCCTTTGCGCTGAAGGTGTAATCACGGCCGCCTCCGGGCACGTTTGCCGTATCCCGTCCCTCGTAGACCAGATTGCCCTCTTCGTCCTCCGTGATGCGGAAGGACAAGTGTACCGGCGCCTGACCGTTGTACTCGATCTCGGCAGTGAAGTCGCCTTCATAAAGCTGGATGGAATCCGTCTTCCCTGTGATGATGCTTCCGATGAGTTCGCCGTCCTCATAGATGTGCCCCTTCACGTTCCTGACATTGTTTCCTGCGGTATTCTTTGCGGAAATGCTCACGATGCCGTCTTTCTGCGAAAGCTTCGCGGCGATGATGCCCGCGTAGCTGTAGCTGTACTGCTCGCCCGGCTCAAGTCCGCTAAGCTTAACCTTGAATTCGAACGGCTCATCCGGATCACCCGGCTTGGGCACATTCTTGCGGATGGTCAGTCCCTTCGGCACGAAGAAGTTCGTGTCTACCGGTTCTGTCTCATAGCGCTCATCGCCGATGAGGCTGTAGGCGTGGTTGGTCACGGCATAGCCGTTTACTGTGGCAAGGCCTGCGCCGATGAGGTCTTCCTCGGTCGTTCCTTCGGCCAGGCAAGCGGTAAGCTGCGCGGTGAAATTACCGCCGCCGGCTAACAACTCCTGATCGATCAGATGGATGCTGATGCTGCCCTGCGGGTTTTCTCCGTCCGCGTCGATGCGGAAGATGTCTCTTTCCCCGTCTTTGACGAAGAATCCGCCATTCTGACCTTCACGGACGGCCGTTCCGCCGTATCTGGTCCCATCCGGAGTTTCCCAGAAGAACCGGGCAGCGTTTTCGCCGGTCAGGGCGATCTGTGTGAACGGCGGAAGATCGTCCGTCATGGTGAAGCTTACCACCGGTACGGGGATCTCCTGCGTGATGGTGTAGTTCCATACGCTGGAAAGGCCCTTTCCGACAGTATTCTCCTTAACGTTCTTTTCCTCGCCTGTTCCGTAGAGGGTGATGTTATCGTCATCGGAGACGGTCTTTTTTGGATTCTCGATGTCCTTCACATTGGTGAAGATGTAATCCCGGTCAAACTGCATCGTTTCTTCTGGTGTGGAGAGGCTCTCACCTGGCTTTGCCTTATCATGCGATCTCTTCAGGGCAAGCTCGCTCCTGCCGACCGCGCCGTAGGCTGCGCTTACGCCTTCGCTTCCCTTCTCCTCGACGCGGTAGACCGCGCCTTCAGGAAGCTGCAGGATAGCAAAGCGTTCATTCTGACTGAGAGTAAATGTTTCTTCGCATCTCCCTTTCAGGTTGGCACGGATGCTCCCTTTTACCGGTTGGCTGGGAGCATGCTCCCCATTGCTGAGAAAACTGGTTTCCGTTTCATAGCTTGACCCTGGCTCCAATCCGGAAATCCGGATAACGAATTCAGCCCTATCAGTTTCGCTGACCAAAGCCCCCATAAACTTTTTGGTCACAGAGAGGCGGTTTCTCGTATTCTTCTCATTAGTCACATCGATATCGGTGTCGGCCGTGATGGCGTCGATGCTGATGCCAAGGCCGCCGCCGTAGAGGGACTGCACTTCAGAGATGATTGAACGTCCGCTCTCATCGGTCACCGTCACGCCCGGAAGGTATTCCGAAGGTGTCTCGCCAAAGTCAAAGCTTGCTGTTCCGGGGATGTCTGAGAAGATGATCTCTTCATCCGACTTGAGTGCAAAGGCTACGGTTGCCTTGCCGTTTGCATCGGCGGTGAAGCTTCCGCCGGTGTACACGTAGGTCTTGTTGTGCTCCAGGTTCCGGAAGTCAAGGCGCATGGAGAATTCCTCCGCCTTCCCGGTCTGCAGCTCGCCGTCAAGGTAAGCTTTCTTTGCGATGCGCAGATCGTGGGTCTCGAAGATCGCGTTCTTGAAATCGATCTGGACCTCCTTGCCCGAAACGACCGTTTCCTGATCGGTCTGGATGCCGAGTCCGTGTCCCGTTACGCCTTCGCCGTATCCGCTGTCGGTATTGGTGTAGTCCGCTCCCCTGCTCACGTCGAAGGACGGGGTGAAGCGGCTTTCCGGCTGTCCTGCCTCACGCAGGACTTCCTCAAAGCGGTAAACAGCGCCGTCAGGCAGATAGAAGACGGCCTTCTGCGCAGAAGTGAGAGAGACTGTGCCCTCTGCCCTTCCCTGTTTATCCGAGGTAAAGGTGATGTCTTCCTGCCGCGCCTCTTCCATATCGATGGTGTACCCGGTCTGTGGATCGAGGCCGGACAGACTGTACCAGAAGGTGAACAGCGTGTTCTGGTCTTCTTCGGTCGCCTTATCCCCAAGGACCTCCTTGCTGATGGAGATCGCTGTCATTTTGGGCGGCACTTTTTCGTTGGTGTAATCCACCTGCAAATTCCGGTTCAGCGCTTCGCGGGTGGTGGACAGATCGTCTCCCTGCTCGCCCTTTCCGCTGACTATCGTTACATCCTTTTTCCCTTCCGAGAATAAATATGAGGGTTTGTAATCCTGTTCTCCTTTTTCCGTCACGTTATAGCGCGCGCCGATGTCGATGCCGGGGATGTAGAAGGCTTCTCCCGGACGGATCGAGCCTTCAAAGGTGGCGCTTCCGTTTTTCGCCTCAAATTCTTCATAGCGGATTCCGGATACTGTCGTCGTGTCAAAGCCAAATGCATCGACGGATTCCCACAGGGCGTACAGCGTTCCGGTGAAGTCAGGCTCATCCATCAGGTTCAGCACTTCCTCGCCGTTGGCATATGCCGGGATCGCTCCCTCGCCCATGGGCGAAAGCGTCCAGCCAAGGAACCTCCAGCCGCCTCTGGTGAAGGCGTTTGCGGTAAGCGCCTGCGGCGTGTCGTAGGTGAGGCGCTGGTCTTCCATCTCTCCGTCACCGCCGTTTGCGTTGAAGTGTACGGTATATTCCTTCGCCTTCCATACGGCGTACAGCGTTACGGTATCACCGTCGATCGTGGTCAGGTTGTTTCCGCTTCCGATGGAATGCTTATCCGAAAACTCCTGTACGGTCGCCAGCGGGTCCCTCGCCCAGCCCAGGAAATCGTAGCCGTGTCTGGTGAAGGAGTTTTCATTAAGGTTCTGCGACTGATCATAAACCAGGCTCTGGTCTTCCATGTCTCCCTCACCGCTGTTTTTATCGAAGTGTACGGTGTAGGT
>CACXCQ010000160.1 GCA_902766185.1 uncultured Eubacteriales bacterium | reverse complement strand
TCGTTTCCAAACTGGTATGCGGGATACTCAGCGCATGGGTGGTCCACAGGATGTACCGCAAAGACAGCGGGGAGGAGCGATGAAAAAGTACTACTGCTCACTCTACGCCATCGTGTTCATGGGGATTGGTGTCCTGTCTCCTCTGATCGGGCCGTATCTTGAAGAGCTGGGGTTCAGCGGCCGGCAGATCGGCATCATCACTGCGGCAGGGACCCTTACCACCATTTTCGCATCCCCCTTCTGGGGACAGAACTATTCCCTGATCCAAAGGAGAAGCAGGCGGTATCTGATGGTGGCCTGCGTTCTCGCCTGCGCGGCGGTGATCGCCCTGACGCTGTCTCAGGTCACCGTTTTCGCGGTATTTCTGATCCTTTACATGGGGCTGTACTTTTTTCAGTCGCCATCCACAGCGCTGCTGGACGCCATGACCATCGACGATGGCCATCAGTTCGGGTTCATCCGGACCTTCGGCGCCCTGGGGTTCGCTCTGGCCTGCTTCGGCGCGGCCCGGGCGGCGGATCTGGCTGGGATCAGCGTGATCTTCCCAATTTATGCGTCGTGTTTTCTCGCGGCTGGAGCGCTCGTTCTGCTGATCCGCAGCAGAGTGGACCGGGAAATGGGCCCGAAGTCGGGAGAAGAGTTCAGAAACAGCGCCAGAGAGATGCTCCGCAGGACCTCAGGAGGAAGGAATCTTCTGCGCACAGCGCGAAAGCTGGCGTCCAACCGTTCCTACGCGCTGATCATCCTCTGCGCGTTCTTCATCAACGGAACGGATATCGCCAACAACACCTATTTCAGTTTTCTTTATCTCGAAGGGGGAGGAAGACTGGCCGGCGTGGGGGTCGCGTTTCTGTTGATGGCAGGAAGCGAAGCCCCCTTTATGGCCGCTTCAGACCGGCTCTGCGAGAGGTTCGGCCAGGGCAGGATCCTGCTTATCGCCATGGTCTTTTCCGTGGTGCGTTTCGGCCTGTTCGCCCTGGGGCTTCCGGCGCAGATCCTGATCGCCCTGTTTCCTCTGCAGGGCCTGGTGAATGGTATTACGCTGGTGGAATACGTGAAGTACATTTCCCGGGTGGTCCCGGAGGAGACCCGGGGAACGGCCATTGCTCTCTATTACGCCATATGCAACAGCCTGAGCACGATCCTGTGCCAGCTGATCGGGGGAGTTCTGCTGGATCATGGGGTGTTCGCCATGACCGGCCCCCAGAGCGTATATCTGTTCTTCGCCCTTTTCAACGTGGCCGGCGTGGCGATCTTTCTCCTGTCTCGGCTACACGAGCAGTGAGCGTCCGGTCATCTCTTCCGGGATATCCAGCCCCATGAGAGCCAGCAGGGTGGGAGCCAGATCGCAGAGGCGACCGCCCTCATCCAGTTGTCTGGGTTCCCTGCAGATGTGCACCAGCGGCACGTCAGACAGGGAGTGGGCCGTCATGACGTTTCCTTCCGCCGTCAGCATCTCATCCGCGTTGCCATGGTCTGCCGTAAGCAGGATCTGGCCGTCCTTCGCCAGAATAGCATCGGCGATCTGCGGAACGCACTTATCCAGAGTTTCGATGGCCTTCACCGCTGCCTCCATGACGCCGGTGTGGCCCACCATATCCGCATTGGCGAAATTCAGGATGATCACATCGTACTTATCCGAAGCGATGGCCTCCAGCACCTTCTCGGTGACCTGAGGAGCGCTCATCTCCGGCTGCATATCGTAGGTGGCTACCGAAGGAGAGGGGACCAGGATCCGGTCTTCGCCTTCGCTGGGAGCCTCCACGCCGCCGTTGAAGAAGAAGGTGACGTGGGCGTATTTTTCGGTTTCCGCGATCCGAAGCTGCTTCAGCCCCAGGGAGGACAGATAGACGCCCAGGGTGTTGGCCGGGGTCTCCGGAGGATAGGCCAGCGTCACGTTGGGCATGGTGGCATCGTACTGGGTCATGCAGATGTAGCAGAGATCGTCGACGGTCTTTTTGCGCGGGAATCCGTCGAAGTCGGGATCCACGAAGGCCCGGGTGATCTCTCTGGCCCGGTCCGGACGGAAGTTGAACATGATCATAGCATCGCCATCGTCCACCGGGAAAGCTCCGTCCACGATGGTGGGGAGGACGAACTCGTCCGTCTCGCCCCGGTCGTAGGCTTCGTTGACTGCGTCCTGACCTGTCTTTGCGTGAAGACCATCGATGCCGATCATGGCGTCATAGGCTTTCACCAGGCGCTCCCAGCGCTTATCCCGGTCCATGGCGTAGTAACGTCCGGAGACGATGCCGATGGTTCCCAGTCCCACTTCATCCATGTGGGCGCAGAGCTGGTCGATGTAGGTGACGGCGCACTTGGGCGGCACGTCCCGGCCGTCCAGGAAGCAATGGACGCAGAGCTTCTCCACACCTTCCTTTTTCGCCATATCGATGAGGGCGAACAGGTGAGTGATGTGGCTGTGGACACCGCCGTCGGAGAGCAGACCCAGAAGGTGCAGGGTGGAGCCGTTCTTCTTCGCGTGACTCATCGCCTTCAGCAGGGCCTCGTTCTTGAAGAAGGCCCCGTCCTCGATCTCCTTGGTGATCAGGGTCAGATCCTGGTAGACGATGCGGCCGGCGCCGATGTTCAGGTGGCCGACCTCGGAGTTGCCCATCTGCCCCTGGGGCAGGCCAACATCCAGCCCGCAGGCCTTCAGCGTTGTATGTGGATAGGATGCGAAGATCCGGTCAAGCGCGGGAGTTTCTGCCGCCGCGATGGCGTTGCCGTAGGTCTCTGCGCGCTGGCCGAATCCATCCAGTATCATCAGCATGGTAGGACGATGAAAATGATTCATTGATATTTACCTCCGTGAGAATGTCATATATAATGTTTTCGTCAAGATTATACCATATCCGGAGGAGAATATGAATTTGGAATCCATGTTTCGCGCCAGGCAGGCCTGGAGCGTTTTTAAAAGAAATCACCCGAAGGTTCCCGCGTTCATCGACGCCGTGCAGGACCGGGGATACTGCGAGGGCATGGAGATCGCCATCGCTGTACGCTATCCCGACGGCGAGGAGCACAAGGCCGGCATACGTGTCAATCACGACGACATGGAAATGCTGGACATGTTCAAAAGCCTGAAATAGCAAGATGAAGAGCACGCCCTCCGGGGCGAAGGAGGATCTGGGATGAGAAGCATTCTTCGGCTGAAGGACAATCGGATCATGACTTTTTCGAGGATGGAGATGATGGGGATCATTAACGTGACCCCGGATTCTTTTTATGCGGACTCCCGCACCATGAGCGGATCTGCCGAAGAGGACGGGTCCCACGCGAAAGCCGTTCAGAACGCTCTGTCCCTGGCGCAGCGGCATATCCTGGAGGGCGCGCGGATGATCGATATCGGCGGGGAGTCCACCCGGCCCGGATCGTCTCCGGTGAGCCAGGAGGAAGAGATCGCCCGGATCTGTCCGGTGATCGGGCAGCTGCGGAAGGCCCATCCCGAGGTGATCATCTCTGCCGACACCTACCGCGCGGAGACTGCGGCGGCGGCCATCGAGGCCGGCGCGGATATGATCAACGATATTTCCGGGCTGACCTTCGAGCCGGAGCTTGCGGACGTGGTGGCCCGTGAGGGAGCGGCCATCGTTCTGATGCACACCGGAGGAAGACCAAAAGACATGCAGCAGGATCCTCATTACGATAACGTGGTGGAGGAGGTATACGCTTTTCTGGACAGACAGATCGAATTCGCTCTTTCCCGGGGGATCGGCAGGGACCAGATCATGATCGACATGGGCATAGGATTCGGCAAGACCCGGGAGCACAATCTGGCTCTGCTGAGAAACATCGGTACTTTCGATGATCTGGGCTGCCCCCATCTTCTGGCGGTATCCCGCAAGTCTTTCATCGGGAGCACGCTGGGACGGGAGGAGGCGAAGGAACGGCTCAGCGGAACCCTGGCAGTGACTGCCTTTGCCGCCGAACGCGGCGTTGCCGCCGCCAGAGTCCACGACGTGAAGGAAAACCTGGACGCGGCGAGAATGACGGAGGCCCTGATGGAGGATCCCGCCAAAAGGGGCAGCAAAGCCGTGGTCGCCTTCGGCACCAACATGGGGGACCGGCTGAGGTATATCCACCGGGCCCTGGAGCTGATGGAGAGGAAGGCCGGAAGACTCCTGGCGGTCTCCGACATCATCGAGACCAAGGCATACGGCTACACGGATCAGGATGACTTCCTGAACGGCGCGGTGATGATCGACACGAAATATACGCCCAGACAGCTGCTGGATGTCCTCCACGAGATCGAGGCTGAACTGGACCGGGTGAGACTGATCCGCTGGGGTCCCAGGACCATCGATCTGGACATCATCTTCTTCGAGGACCAGATCATCGATGAGGAGGATCTTCATATTCCGCACATCGATTTCCGCAACCGGCTCTTCGTGATGGGACCGATCGCCCAGATCGCTCCGGACCTGGTCGACCCAAGGTCCGGAAGAAAGATCTGCGACCTGCTGCAGGAGCTTCAGCAGATGAGCGGGACCGAAGAAGAGGGACCTGATGCCGGCGTGGAGGAAACGGGTAAACGAGAATGAACTGGACAGACGCACAGAAGAGAACGATAGAAACAAAAGACCATAATATTCTGGTGTCCGCCGCAGCCGGTTCGGGAAAGACCACCGTGCTGATCGAGCGGATCAAGCAGCTGGTGCTGGGGGAGCGTACGGACATCGATCGGTTCCTCATCACCACCTTTACCAACGCAGCCGCCGCGGAGATGAAGGAGAAGATGGAGCGTGCGATCCAGAAGGAGCTCGACGCCCTTCGTGGATCGGGCGGGGACCCAGAGCGCATCGCCTTCCTGCAGAAACAGCTGCAGCTCCTTCCCCAGGCAAGCATAAGCACCTTTCATACTTTTTCCCTCGGCATCATGAGGGACTTCTTTTTCCTCACGGACCTTCAGCCGGGGTTCCAGATCGGCGATGAGACCCAGATGTCCATCATGCGAAACGAAGCCCTGGACGAGGTCTTTTCGGCGCGCTTTGACGATGATCAGGAGAACTTCACCGCGTTCCTGCGCAGATACAGCGCGGACCGTCACGACAATCGGCTGAAGCATCGGCTGCTGAAGGTCCACGAGGAGATGCGGAGCATCCCAAACTATCTGGACTGGGCGGAGAACAGCATCGGCCGCATGGAGACGGAGCATCCTTTGCGCACGCTGGGGATCAGCCTGTTTTTGCTGCAGGAGTCGGCGGAGTCCCTTCAGGAGGCGGCCCGCTGGTACGATACGGCCGCCCAAAGGCTGGACAGGCCGGAGACCGGAAGCCTCTTTCTGAAGGCGCGTCAGGACACGGAGTACCTGGAAGCGGCGAGCAAGCAGGCGAAAAAGGCCATGGAGGAGTGCGCGGCCATGGATACGGACGCGGAGAGACAGGATGCCGCATACCAGGCTCTGGGCAGGATCCAGGCAGACCTTGCGGAATTCAGCGCGAACCAGATGCGCGCGAAAAAGGATGAGAAGGAAGCCTTTGCCGAGGTGAAGGAAGAGATCACCTGGCTGAGGCAGCAGGGCAAGAGCTGTCTCGACCGGATGAAAAAGAATTATTTCCGGTATGACCTGGACATGTGGGACGGGATCCTGCGGGAAAGCGCCGCGGATACCCGGTATTTCGCCGGCCTCATCCGGGAGATGGACCAGGTCTACCAGGAGAAGAAAAGGGCGCAGAACATCGTGGACTTCGATGACTGCATGCACTACGCGCTCGCCATATTGGAGGACGAAGCTGCCGCGGAGGAATACCGGCAGAGATTCCAGTACATCTTCATCGATGAATACCAGGACAGCAACCATCTGCAGGAGGCCATCGTCGCCCGGATCTGCAGGGAGGACAATCTGTTCATGGTGGGCGATGTGAAGCAGAGCATCTACAAGTTCCGTCTGGCAGAGCCGGAGATCTTCCGCCGCAGGTATGACGAATACCGGCGGGGCGAGGACGAACGGTCCGTCTGCATCGATCTGAACAGCAACTTCCGAAGCCGCAGGACGATCCGCGACGCAGTCAACCGGATATTCGAGCGGATCATGGAGGGCTATGACGAGGACGCCAGTCTGAAGGGGCCGGAGGAAGAACCGAGACCGGGATATCCGGTGAGCCTGTACATCCTTGGCGGAGGGAAAGATCAGGATGAGGAGGAGGCGGATAGCATCGGCGCCGGTCAGGAAGACCCTGCCGCCATGGAGGAGCCCGGCGATAAAGACGATGAGCTGACGGAGCCGGAGCTGATCGCCCGGATCATCCGGGAGAACATCGGAAAGCCCATCGCGGACAGGGACGGGAGCATAAGGCCCATGGAGTACGGCGATATTGCCGTTCTGTCCAGAGGAGGATCGGCGATCCCGGGCATCGAGCGCTACCTGAACAACGAGGGCATTCCTGCCTTTGGGAGCACGGAAGGCGGATACTATGAGACCGTTGAGATCCAGGTGTTCCTGAGCCTGCTGAAGGTGATCAGCAACCCGATGCAGGATGTTCCCCTGATCTCGGCCATGAGCAGCGTGGTCTTCGGCTTTACCGTACGGGAACTGGCGCAGATCCGCATCGCCTGCAGAAGGGGGAGCTTCGCCTCCGCGGTGCGCAGCTATGTCACAGAGGGGAAAAACGAGGCCATAAAGGAGAAGATCGGCGCCATGCTGGCCCAGATCGACCTCTGGAAGGAGATCGAACGGACGGTCCCTCTGGATGAGCTGATGAGAAGGCTGCTATACGATACAGGATATTATGACTACTGCAGCGGACTGCCTGTGGGGAAGCAGAGGACGTCCAATCTGCGGCTTCTGCTGGAGAGGGCGGCAGCTTATGAGGAGCGCAGCCACCTGGGACTCTACGGATTCCTTTCCTATGTGGAAGCCATGCGCAGCTCCAGCCAGCAGGTGAGCGAGGCAGCGGTGACGGCGGAGGACAGCAACACGGTGCAGGTCATGACGGTCCACAAGAGCAAGGGACTCGAATTCCCCATGGTGATCCTTGCCGGGGCCGGAAAGCAGATCACCGGTTCCTCCGAAGGGCGGGAGCCGGCCATGCACAAGGAGTTCACGATAGGGCTTCCGGAGGTGGATAAGGAGCAGCACTGGTCCAGAAAGACCATCCTGCAGCTTGCCATTGCCGGAAAAAAGACGCGGGAAAGCCTCGAGGAGGAGATCCGCATCCTGTACGTTGCCCTCACCAGACCCATGGAAAAGCTGGCCATCGTGGGAACCATCAAGGATGCATCCAAACTGCAGAGCTTCCCGACGAAGGGATCGTTCCTGCAGATGATCTACGGCACGCTCTGCGAAATGGCGGAGAAGGATCCGGAGACGGCGGAGGTCATCCTGGTCTCCGGCAGACATACGTGGGACGAGGCCGGAGCCGAGCCTGAACCCGAAACTGAACACGAACGAGAACATGAACCTGAGCAGGAGCCCGGTCAGGAGGCTGATCCTGTGATCGGATCAGGGACCCAGCCGGAGCATGCTCCCGCGGAGGAGCTTTCCCGGCGCCTCGGATTCATCTATCCATACGGCGATCAGCGGGATATCCGCACGAAGTATTCCGTTACGGCGCTTTCCCACATGGCGGAGGAGCAGGAGGAACTCCAGATCCGTGTTCCGGAGCTGCGTCCGGCCGAAGATATCGGCAGGGCAATGGAGGAAGGTCGTCTCAGCGCCCCCCAGATCGGAACGGCCATGCATACGGTGATGGAAAAGATCGATTTCGGAAAGGCTTCAGAAGAGGGCCTGCCTTATATCCGCAGCTTTATCGATTCCCTGAAGGATGAGGGATTCCTCACCGAGGCGGAGCACGAGGTGGTGAACGCGGAAAACATCCTCGCTTTCTTCCAGACGCCTGTGGGCAAACGGGCTGCGGCCGCGCCCAGTCTTCTGCGGGAGAAGGAGTTCCTGCTGCAGAAGGAGATCGAAGACGTTCCTGCCATCGTTCAGGGCATCATCGACTGCTATTTCGAAGACGATGCGGGGATCGTCCTGGTGGATTACAAGAACAGCTGGGCTGCCACCGATGAAGAGGAGGAAGTCATTTTAAGCCGCTACCGGGGGCAGCTGATGCTCTACCGGGAAGCGCTGGAGCTTGCCCTTGGCCGCAAGGTTGACGAGTGCTGGCTCTATCTGTTCCGCTCCAAGCGGCTGCTGCGGGTGGACGGAGAATAAAGACGGGAGGAAAGAAAAGACGTGAAAAGAAGGAAACTATACGGCAAACGCATCGCCGCGCTGCTGCTGGTGCTGGTTCTGGCCTGCCTTTGGGCGGGCTGCGGAAAAAAGGACGCGTCCGGGCAGAACGGCACGGAGGAGACCGTCACCCAGACGCAGACCCAGACGGAAGCGACAGCGCAGACCGAAGCCACGACGCAGGAGGAGACCTCCACAGACCGAAGCGGCGGGGAGGTGCCGGATCGGTACGGCGTCTATGACGGAAAGGACGAGGTGGCCCTCTATCTGCATGTTTACGGAGAACTTCCGTCAAACTACATCACCAAGCAGGAGGCCCGTGAGCTGGGCTGGGACGGCGGATCTCTGGAGCGCTACGCCCCGGGCAAGTGCATCGGCGGGGACCGCTTCGGCAACTACGAGAGGAAGCTTCCGGACGGGAAATACCGCGAATGCGACATCGACACGCTGAACGCCAGGAACAGAGGCGCGAAAAGGCTGGTCTTCTCCAACGATGAGATCTATTATACGGATGACCACTACAAGACGTTTGAGCTGCTTTATGACAGGGACGGGAAACGATGATGGAATATACGGATGAATACAGGGTCGACCTGACGGAAATACGCAGCAGGGAAGAGCTGCACGAAAAACTGGCCGAGGAGCTCAGCCTGCCGGAATGGTACGGTGGGAATCTGGACGCTTTATACGATGTCTTCAGCGAAATGCAGGGCGGGATCACCTTTGCCGGATATGAAGAAATGGAAGGGGTCCTCACCGATTACGCCCGGGCCTTCCGGGCGGTGTGCATGGACGCTGCGGAGGAGAACCCCCGGCTGAAGGTCACTTTCCGGGAGCCGGAGCCGGAAACGTATGAGGAGGAAGATTATTTCCTCTGGGAGTGATCCAGCTGATTGCGGATGTTCTGCATGCGCTTGTCCAGGTCCGTGCTGAGGATGGCGCATTCCAGCAGTTCATCGTATAGGGACTCGGCGATGTCTTCAGGCAGGTCCTGCTTGTAGCGGATCTTGTGCTCCAGGCTGGCCCAGAAGTCCATGGCGATGGTCCGCAGCTGGACCTCGACCTTCATGTCGCGTTTTTTGTGCTCCAGGAAGATGGGCACGGAGACGATGAGATGCAGGCTCCGGTAGCCGTTGTTCTTGGGGCTGCGGATGTAGTCCTTGCGGTCCACCAGAGTCACGTCGTCCTGCTCCAGAAGGCAGTCTGCCAGCTCGTAGATGTCGTCCTGGAAGGAGCAGATCACCCGGACGCCGGCGATATCGTTGATGTTTTCTTCGATGGCCTGAAGGTTCAGCGGAACGTTGTAGCGATTCATCTTCTCGATGAGAGAGTCCAGGGTCTTGACCCTGGATTTTATGGTTTCAATAGGGCTGTGATCGTAGATCAGCAGAAACTCCTCGTTCAGCACGCGGAATTTCGTCTCCACCTCCATCATGGCGCATTCGGAATAGGTGAACAGGGACTGGATCGGGTCGCTGTTTTCCCGGAAAAAACGGATAAAATCTTTTGTGGTGAGTCTGCCCAGGAGCAGCTCATTCTTTTTTTCGTTGATATAATCGCGGATATTGAGTCCGTTTCGTTCAAGCATTGGCGTATACCCCCTTTTTGATCGTTGAATCATCTACATTATAGCAAACCGCCGGGAAAAAAGAAAGACTGGCAGATATTATTATGAATTACATATATTGACAGTTAGCGGCATCGGTGTTAAAATCCAATAAATGGTAATAATTGTAATAATTGAAAGGAGAAGGTCATGATGGATTATGCCTTATTCAAAACACTGATCCCGCAGCGGATCAAGGAATTTCTCCCGCCGGTATTTCACTCCTACGAGCCCAGGGTGAACACGGTAATGAAGGTCAACGGCCCGAAGGACGCCTTCTGCCTGATCCCCCCGGAGAGGGATCCGGAGGTGGCCATCCCAACACTTTATCTGGACGATCTGTACCTGGAGTTTCAGGAGGATGAAGATCTGGACGGGATCCTCGAACTCATCGCCCGCATCATGGTGACCTGGTCCGGTACCCGGATGCCGGGGCTTGCGGAATTCGACGTGCAGGGCCATACGGACAGGATCGTGGCGAACCTGGTGAATGCCGGGATGAATCACGAGCTGAAGGAAAACGTTCCCCATACCGATTTTCTGGATATGACGGTCATCTACCGGCTCGTCCACAGCGTGACCGAGGATGGGATCAATTCGGCGATCATCACCAACGATATGATCGATGGCACCGGGCTGGACGCGAAAGAGATCCACCGCCTGGCCATGGAGAACACCCCCAGGCTGTTCCCGGCGAAGCTCATCGAAGGCAGCGATAAGGAAGTCTGCGTGATGACGAATGAATCGGGTCTGTGCGGCGCTACCACCATGCTGTATTCCAACGATATGCAAAGGCTGGCCGAGCACATGGGCGGAGACTACTTCATCATGCCCACATCGATCCACGAGTTCTTCGCCGTATCGGCGGACAAGACCGATCCGTACAATCTGTTTCTCATGCTGGCGGAGGGCAATCATACCATCACCCGGCCGGAGGAGCTGCTTTCCTACACCATCTACCGTTACCGGGCGAAGGAGGGAAAGATCAGCATCGTGCCGAGACTTGCTGGCTTCCGGGAAGAAAAAAACGGATGAGCGATCTCATCCGTTGAAAAAAGCAATTCAGGCTTTGTTTACAGGTTACCCTTAGCTACGATCACATCGATCAGCCTGGCACATTCGTTCAGGTCCGTGATGATGTTTTTGACGAAGCTCATCATGTATATCCCTCTTTTCCTGATCTTCATTTCATGCTTGAAGCACTTCGTTAGTTTTATCTTACATGAATAGTATAGCGTTTTGTTTGCGGCGGTTCAACCGGTAAAACGGTATCAGTTTGCTGTCATTGCGGGGAAGAAGTGACGGATGATGTCTGAAAATTACGACAACGAAGCGGGCCTGCCTTTGCCCGGCATTTGGTGATCAGGCGGCGGGAAACGTTGGAATTCCAAGGACGGTCCATGACAGCAACAGGGATAGGAAGAAGGAAAGGACAGCGCCGACAGGAGGGTATTTGTTTGTTGCCGCTTTACGCGGGGGGAAGGGAGTTTATTGAGATGGAAGACTATAAGAGGAAATACATCCGGCTGATCGAATCCTATCTGGAGGACCGGGAGGGGTCGAAAAAGCATATCGGGGAGGCGATCCGCGTGCTGGTGAAAGGCAGAGAGGAGATCCCGGAGAACGTGGATACGGTGGTCCTGCGTCGGAACTTTGAAGCCAGTCTGTTTCCGGGAGGAATGGTGGGAAATCCATCCGATCCGGTTTTCTCCGCCGTCATGGATCTGGATCAGGTGAGCGCGCAGATCCAGGAGGAAGTGGAGAAGAGAAACGATCTCATCAACTGCTTCGCGCTCATCCTTGTCCTGTACCAGAAGATCGATACGTCCTTCCTGCTTTTGGACCTCAGGACGAGACAGATGATCTCCCGCGTGTATTTTGACAAGACGAAATCCTACCTGCTCAAAAGGGAATTCTGCTTCGGTCAGGAAAAGATCGACCGGATGATCCGGGAAGGGATCGAATCGATCTATGAGTCAGTGCGCTCGGTGATCTACGATCATGCTGTGGATACCGTTCAGCAGGAGTAAGAGGGATGAAGATCGGATCACAGGAGATCCGGGAAGGCCGGGAAATGGAGGAAAACAAAGTTTCGTTTGAAAAGGCAGGAAGGGATCCTGCTGTTATAATAGAATCCACGGGAGAAAGAGAAGAAGACGGGAGATCCCCGCAGGAGAAAAGCTGTTGCCTATGGCAGCGGCTTTTTTCATCCCCGTGTCCTGGATGAGGAACAGGAGATGAGATATGAGGAAGTCAGAGAGGAAGAAGGAGAGGAGAAGGATGAGAACAGGAAGAGGAAGAATGAGGAGATCGTGGTCGTATACCGCGATCTTGTTATTTGCGGCGGGATTGATCCTGCTGACGCAGTTTCTGCCTATTGATGCGGTATATGCGGGAGCAGTCGCCAACAAGGACAAGGTGAAGTACACCTCCGTGACGAAAAAGAGCGGAGTGAAGGCCGTCCGCATCTTCACGGCAGACGGTATGCGGGGCGTCTGCTGCGATCCCAACAACCCGGCAAGGGACAGCGGGACATGTGATATGCGGCCAAAGTCGGAGCATATTACCGGGAAGGTGAAGAAGATTGCGTATTATTTCGGCGTGCGGAAAGGCTGGCTGGATCCGTCGAATGTGGAAAACACGCAGAAGCTGAGCCACATGATCCAGCTTGCCACTGTGGGACGATCGAAATTCATCACGGGACACTCCCAGTATGACAGCAAGTCATACGCCACCAGAATGGCAGATGAGGCGCAGGAACGGATCAACGCCATACCGGCGGATCTGATCATTCCGCCGTCCTTCGTCATCTACTTCTGCACCACCGGAAGCGGCAACCAGAACTTTATGGTCTGGGAGGATGTGCCGGTCCCGCTTAATCTCAGGAAGGTGAGTACTGGAGGGAAGTGGAACGACTACCCCGGATACAACGACAAGAGCGGCATCGAATACACGGTATACGAAAACCAGAACAAGACGGGAAAGGTGGGGGTGTTGCAGTGCAAAAAGAACGGGGTGTCCAACGCCATCAAGGTCCATCCGGGCACCTACTACATCGCGGAAACAAAAGTCAACAGCTATTTCAGGAAGGATGAGAAGGTCCGGGAGGTAAAAGTGAAGAAATCGGATGTGACCGTCCAGATGGAGGATGATCCCATTGGAGGACGGGTGTCCGTCAAAAAAGTGATCACCGATGGAAAGACTACGCCGGATACATTCCATTTCGTGCTGACCAACCTGGACGTCAGCAGTTTTTCTCCGCTTGAGATCCAGGTGCCCGGAGACGGAACAGTGGTCACGACGGAGGAGATACCGGCGGGCAATTACCGGCTGACGGAGGATCTGCCGGAGGACAGTCCCTACGATTCTGTGACCGGCCCCCAGGAGTTCACGGTCATGCCCAACGAAACGACGCCCGCAGGGCCGATCGTTTGGGAAAACAGCAGGCCGGATCACAGAAATCTGTATGTAACCAAGAAGACCGACGGAGGTTCCCTAAAGGACTTTGCGTTCCGGGTCACCGGCAGGCTTCAGGAGAATCAGGGGACCATTACGAAAGAAAAAATACTGGATGCAGCTTCACCGGCGGTGAGCCGGGAGGGCGCAGAGGAGCAGGAGGAAGTATCCTGGACGGTTTCGGAGGAGGATGTGGCCGCGCTGAACAGAGCTGCTGCGGAGCCCGGGAAAATGGGGGTGCACATCGTGCATCTGTCTGCGGAGCTGCCGAAAGTCGTCCCCGCTCCAGCATCCGATGATCCGGCGGACGAAAACGGCGAAGACAACGGTCCGGGCTTTGGAAACGCCGAAGACAGCGGCTCTTCAGAAGGTGTGTCTCCGAGCGGGGACCAAGCGTCAGGAGACGGCGCTGACGGAAGCGCAGACGAAGGCGGCGAGGCCAGCGGTGATGAAAGCCGGGACGGTACTGGAGATGGCAGCCCGGAAGAAGGCGCAGATAACGAGGCCGGCGAGAGCGGAACCGGCGAGAGCGGAACGAGCGAGGAGCCCGCTGGCAGTGAAGATGAGGCTGCAGGCGAAGGTAAGGGCGCAGGAGAGGACCCTGCTGAGAACGAGGGCGGCGAACCTGCGGCAGGTGGTGA
>CACXCQ010000159.1 GCA_902766185.1 uncultured Eubacteriales bacterium | reverse complement strand
GAAATGCGACCAAAAAACGCTGTACCCATTGAATTTAAACTTGCCTTGGTTACCACCATCACGGGCACCTGGCCTCTCGAATAGTGATTTCAGTACTCGATCGACTATATTTACCAGAGAGATGAGTGTCGTGATGTGAATCAGACTTTTGCAGATCGATAACCACATCGAATGACCAAAAAGTGGGGCATGGGCGCAGGAGGCGCGTAACCAACGCCTCTCTATTTTCAACGTTTAACGGCATTCTTGGTTACATTTCGTTCCCAAAAAGTGCATCGAGCACATTATTCCGGCCGGTGTGATATCCCGGCCGGTATGATATAATCAGAGCAACGCGAATCCGCACCTAAGGAGACCCAGTGAATACGAAACAGCCTGACAACTCAATCACATCCATCGGCACCGAAGTGTACGCTGGCGTCGAAGTGTCTGCCGACACCCCTGGCTGCGCGCAAGGCGATGCTGCCAGCTTCAAGCAAGCCGGCGTATCAGGTCGCCCACAACCAGAGGCGCTTCTCAACTGGTACGACGCCAACCGGCGGTCCCTGCCCTGGCGGGACGAGCCCACACCCTACCACGTCTGGGTTTCGGAGATCATGCTCCAGCAGACCCGCGTGGAGGCGGTCCGGGAGTACTACCAGCGGTTCCTGTCCGTCCTGCCCGACATCGATGCCCTTGCAAAGGCAGATGAGGACACGTATCTCAAGCTCTGGGAGGGGCTGGGTTACTACAGCCGGGTGCGGAATCTCCACAAGGCGGCGGTCCAGATCGTGACCGAGCACGGCGGCCGCATGCCGGAGTCATCCCGTTCCCTGCAAAAGCTGGCGGGCATCGGTCCGTACACTTCCGCGGCCATCGCCTCGATCTGTTTTGGCGAGCGGATCCCCGCCGTGGACGGAAACCTGCTGCGTGTCTTCGCCCGGCTCACCGGCTACCGCGAGGACATCAAGACCCCCGCCGCAAAAAACGCCGCAACGGACTTCTATCTGGAACTCTTCCCCCAGGAGCGATGCGGCGACATGAACCAGGCGCTGATGGATCTGGGTGCCACGATCTGCCTCCCCAAAGGCAGGCCTTTCTGTGAGCAGTGCCCCTGGCAGGAGCATTGCTTTGCCCGGCAGACAGACCAGCAGGAGCAGCTCCCGGTGACCGCCGAAAAAAAAGAACGCCCGGTTGAACACCGGACGGTCTTTCTTATCTACTATGATCAGAAGCTGGCTCTGCAGAAGCGCCCTGATCAGGGTCTTCTGGCCGGCCTCTATGAATTCCCGAACGCGGACGGCCGTCTTTCCCGCAAGCAGGCCGCCGACTACGTCGCCGCCCTCGGTTTCGGCCCCGTTCGCCTCCAAAAGCTTCCCGAAGCGAAGCACATCTTCTCCCACCGGGAATGGCACATGACCGGCTGGCAGGTCCTTGCGGACGAGTGGAAGGAATTCTCCTCCGGCAGTCCCCGGGAGCACGAACTGTTCCTGGCCACGGCCGAAGAACTGGAGAACGTGTACTCCATCCCATCCGCTTTTGCGAAATACCGCAAGGAGATCCGGCAGGACTTCCTCTGAGTCCCGGCCACCTACACGATCATTCCGCCGATCAGGTTCACGATGCAGGCGCAGACCCAGGCGATGAGGCACTGCCAGACGACGACGCCCAGCGCCCAGCCCCAGCCCAGCTCACGCTTGGTGGAGGTAATAGCTGCCACACAAGGGGTGTAGAGCAGAGAGAACACCAGCAGGCACATGGCCGTCAGAGCCGTCATCGCGCTGGCGATTCCTTTTCCGAAGAGGATTCCAAGAGTAGAAACCACCGTTTCTTTTGCCATGAAGCCGCCGATAAGAGCGGTGCAGATCCGCCAGTCTCCAAGCCCCGCCGGAGCCATGACCGGAGTCATCCAGCCGGCAACGATGGCCAGGATGCTGTCCTGAGAATCCGACACCAGATTGAGGTGCGGGTCAAAGCTCTGCAGGAACCAGATGACGATGGTGGCCAGCAGGATGATGGTGAAGGCCCGCTGCAGGAAGTCCTTCGCCTTGTCCCACATGAGGCGCAGCACGTTCTTTATTCCGGGCAGGCGGTAATCCGGAAGTTCCATAACGAAGGGCACCGCTTCACCGCGGAACACCTTCTTGTACAGGAACGCCGCCAGAATAGCCAGAACGACCCCCAGCACGTACAGCCCGATCATGATCAGGGCCCCGTGCCCCGGGAAAAACGCGCTGGTAAAGAACGCGTAGATGGGCACTTTCGCGGAGCAGCTCATGAAGGGCGTCAGCAGAATGGTCATCCGCCGGTCCCTTTCGCTGGGCAAAGTCCGCGTCGCCATCACCGCCGGCACCGTGCACCCGAAGCCGATCAGCATGGGCACGATGCTCCGCCCCGACAGCCCGATCCTTCGCAGCATCTTATCCATAAAGAATGCCACCCGCGCGATGTATCCGCTGTCCTCCAGGATCGACAGGAAGAAGAACAGCGTCACGATGATGGGCAGGAAGCTCAGCACCACGCCGACGCCTTCGAAGATCCCGTTGATGATCAGACTGTGGATGGCCGCGTTCACGTTTCCCGCGGTCAGCATCCCGTCCACAACCTCCGTCAGGACCCCGACCCCTATTTCCACCAAAGTCTGCAGCCACGCGCCGATGACGTTGAAGGTCAGCCAGAAGGTGGCGCCCATTATACATATAAAGGCAGGAATGGCCGTGTATTTTCCGGTCAGGATCCTGTCCAGCTTTTCGCTTCGCTGCCTTTCCCTGCTCATCCCCGGTTTATGCACCGTGCTGTCGCAGACCCGGTGGATAAACGAAAACCGCATGTCCGCGATGGCTGCGCTGCGGTCAAGCCCGCCTTCCCGTTCCATCTGCAGGATGATGTGCTCCACCATCTCGGCCTCGTTCTCCTCCAGCTCCAGCTTTTGCATGATGATAGGATCGCCCTCGATGAGCTTGCTGGCGGCGAACCGGACCGGCAGATCCGCCCGCTTCGCGTGATCCTCGATGAGATGGATGATCCCGTGCAGGCACCGGTGCACCGCGCCGCCCCGCTCCGAGGCGTCGCAGAAATCCTGCCGCAGGGGTTTCTCCTGGTAACTGGCGATGTGCACCGCATGGTCGACGAGCTCATGGACGCCCTGGTTTTTCGCGGCGGAAATGGCGATGACCGGCACGCCCAGCTGGGCCTCCATCGCGTTGATGTCCACGCTCCCGCCGTTTTCCGTCACTTCGTCCATCATGTTCAGCGCCACGACCATCGGCACGTCCATCTCCAGAAGCTGCATGGTCAGGTAGAGATTCCGCTCGATGTTGGTGGCGTCCACGATATTGATGATGCCCCGGGGATGCTCCTCCAGCACAAAATTCCGGGATACGATCTCCTCGCTGCTGTAGGGAGACATGGAATAGATGCCCGGCAGGTCGGTCACGACCGTTTCGGGATGTCCCTTGATCACGCCGTCCTTGCGGTCTACGGTAACGCCCGGGAAGTTGCCCACATGCTGGTTTGACCCCGTGAGCTGATTAAACAGCGTAGTCTT
>CACXCQ010000158.1 GCA_902766185.1 uncultured Eubacteriales bacterium | reverse complement strand
TGGTCACCGTTTTAATGGTGCGGATAAAAGGATTTGAACCTTCACGATATCGCTATCACACGGACCTGAACCGTGCGCGTCTGCCAATTCCGCCATATCCGCTCATCAGTTTTGTCGACTGGCGACTTCATTATTATACATCAATCCGACAAAAATTCAAGAGTATTTTTAAATATTTTTTTTTGATTACGGCACACAATATATGGGGGAGTATGTTATAATGGATTAAATTTGTCTTGTATATGTTGAGGAAAACGAATGTCTGAAAACAACAACGAAAAAAGAATCGACAATAATATAGAGCATACGATACCTCCTGAAGTTGAGTTCGGCCCGAAAATCGACCGGGATACGGGGAGGATCGAGTTCACCGACAGCTATACGGAATTCATGAATACCTTCCGCAAGGAATCCGATGGAACCAGCTTTCAGGAAGAGGAGGAGAAATACAAGGAGTCCTCGCAGGAGAGACGTGAGACCAGAAGAAAGCGCCAGCAGCGGCGGCGCCGGATCATCGCGCTGTGTACAGTGGTGATCGCGGTGGCGGTCATCGTCATGTTCGTGCTGGGACAGTTCAACACCGCCTACGATGATGAGGACGATTTCCAGAACTTCGCGGATTCCAAGTTCCGCAAGATGCGTGTGCTTCCGGATACGAAGGATCGTCTGATCACCTATCAGTACGGGGACTCGGTATCCTTTGCCTACCGGTATGATCCCTCCAGCAACGAGGATCTGGCCGTTTTCCGCGATCAGCAGGTGGAAAGCCTGAAGAAGGATTTCGAAAAGTCGGTCAAGAAGGCGGAAAAGAACAAGGGGGATGTCAGCAAGGGGATCTTCCGCAAGGACACCAATCACGCCATGCTCTTTGACTCAGCGGTATATGACACCGGCAACGGCGCGCTGGCCATGGCCATCTACGCGGTGGAATACAATGAGACAGGCGGTAAAATGAAGCCCTCTCAGACGTCCATCCAGACATACCTTCTGGACGCCAACGGTCTGAAGGTACTCAATCCGATGCAGCTGCTCACTCCGGACTACAAAGAAAAGACCGCGGAGTACTGCCAGGAGTATATCCAGAAGAACTATAAGGAAGACCAGATCAAAACGGATGCCGAAGAGTATCTGAAGGAGAGCGAGAGCAATTACAATCAGCTGATTCTGTCCAACGGCGACATGACGGTGTTCTTCGATGAGGGAACCGTGCTGAATGCCTCCGAAGGTGTCCTGGCCGTGGATATCCCGAAGGTTTATCTGGGGACATCCTTCCGCAGCAAGGTCATCGACAGATACGTGGATCCGGAGAAACCCATGGTGGCCATCACCTACGATGACGGTCCGGGAGGGAAGAGCGAGCAGCGCATTCTCCGCTGCCTCAAGAAAAACGGCGCGGTCGCTACCTTCTTCTATCTCGGCAACCGCATCGCCTACGATGAGGAGACGGTGAAGATGGCTTACGACGCTGGCTGTGAGATCGCCAACCATTCCTGGGATCACCCGGATCTCACCGGAATGTCTGCCAGGCAGATCAAAGCCAGCCTGAACAAGACCTCCAAGACCGTGAAGAAGGTCACCGGAACGGGAACAGAACTGTTCCGGCCGCCCTACGGCTCCTATAACGAAAGCGTGCTGAAGGCTGCGGATATGCCCGCCATTCTCTGGAGCATCGATACCGAGGACTGGGCATCCAGAGATGCTAAAGCCGTGTTCAAGGTGATCAAAAAGAGAAAGAATCTGGATGGCCATATCATCCTGATGCACTCTATTTATAAGTCAACCGCCAAAGCGACGGAAATGATCGTTCCCTATCTCCAGGAGAAGGGATACCAGCTGGTGACCGTCAGCGAACTGATCAAGTATAAGACAGGGGAAGCCCCCAAGCCCGGGAAAGTGTATACCGGCGGAGACTTCGATTAATGCCGAATACGAAAGAAAGGAACTGACTACCCATGCTGATTACGAGAAGAAGCGATTACGCACTCAGGATCTGCAGAGTCCTCAGTGACTACAAGATCCACAACGTTACGGAGATCTGCAGGATAGAGGATGTGCCCAAGGCCTTCGCCTATAAGATCCTGCGGGAGCTGGAACAGAAGTCCATCGTCCGTTCGGAGAGAGGAAACCAGGGAGGGTATTATCTCAACCAGTCTCTGGATGAACTCACCCTCTTCGATCTGGTGCATGAGCTGGAAGACGATGTGTTCATCATCCACTGCATGAAGGAAGACTGCGACCGGAATCACACCCTCGGTCCTTGCAGTGTGCATCAGGAGATCGCCAGGATCCAGTCCATTCTGGAAACGGAAATGAGAAGAAAGTCTATCGCGGAGATCCTGATGTGATCCTCCGCAGGTCCGGTCAGGCCAGATCAGGCCCTGCTGCGCAAAAGCAGGACAGCCTGTAGAATATCATCTGGAAGGGGAGCTTCGATGTGAAGCTCTTTTTTCGTTACCGGATGAAGGAAACGGAGGGAGGAGGCGTGCAGCGCCTGGCGGCCGATCAGATCCGGATCGGGGGTGCCGTACAGCTGGTCGGAGACCACCGGATGGCCGATGTGTGACATGTGCACGCGGATCTGATGGGTCCGTCCGGTCTCCAGTATGAGCCGGACAAGAGTAAATCCACTGAAACGTTCCACCACCTGATAATGGGTCACGGAAGGGGCGCCGTCAGGAGTGACTCCCCGGCAGGGGCTGTCAGGATTGGGATGCCCGATGGGAAGATCGATGGTTCCAGAGTCTTCTGAGATCTCCCCGCAGACGAGAGCGTGGTATTCCTTGGACAGATGCTCCATCTTCATCTGCTGTACGATATCGTTCTGTACATAGGCGTTCTTGGCCACGATAAGAAGCCCCGAGGTATCCATATCGAGGCGGTTGACGAAGCGGATCTTGAAAGGATTGCCGTTTTCCCCCGCATGAGCCTCCATGTATGTCATGAGGCCGTTGGCGATGGTCCCGTGGGTATGGCCCTTAGTAGGATGAACGGTGACGCCGGGCTGCTTGTTCAGCAGGAGGAGATGTTCGTCCTCGTAGACGGGAAAGACAGGAATGTCCTCCGCCGCGAAATGGCTGCGATCCTCCGGCAGGGCGATGGTAATGGTATCTCCTGCCTTTGCGCGGTGATACCCTTCGCAGGGCGCATCGTTGAGAAACACCAGATGCTCCCGCTTGATCCGTCCACGCAGACGGGAGGAAAGATCGAAGTGCCTGCGCATGAGGACCCGGACCTCCATGCCGTCTTCTTCAGTTGTGACCAGGTGTTTGAATCGAGTCATATCTATACCGATCAGAGGAACTTATCCTTGACCTTGCTCCAGAAATCGTATCCTTTGAGCCGGATGAGATGTACGGCGGTGTTGGAGACGCGCACCTCGATGCTCTTGACGTCATCGTAGGAGGTCTCGAAACCGTCGTTGTTCAGATAGATCTGGTTTTCCCGCTGCTCCGGGATCACTCCCAGAGACAAGTCCGCCGGAAGCAGGATGCTGGAGGTGAAGGAGCGGTAAGCCGTGGTGTTCATGGGCGCGATGGGCGTGACCTGCAGCAGCTTCAGCCGGGGGTCGGCGATGGATCCGCCTACGGAATAGTTATAGGCTGTGCTTCCCGCCGAGGTGGCGAAGATCAGGCCGTCGCCGGAGAACTTCTCGATGTACTGGTCGCCGATGGAGATGGAGAGATGGACGGAGTAGGACTGGCGTCCTTTGATGGTCACCTCGTTCAGCCCCAGGTGGGTGTGCTTGGCGCCGTCCCGGGTGGTGACGATGGCCCGCACCGTGTTCAGCTCCTGCAGGTTGTACTCCCCGGATTCATACTGCTGGATGAACTGGTCAAGATCGGAGGGCAGGACATCCTGAAAGAAACCCAGATGGCCGGTGTTTATCCCGGCGATGGGGCAGTTGGGGAAATCGCAGCGGTGGATCGTCCGCAGAAACGCGCCGTCGCCGCCGATACACACGATGAGGTCTGTGTCTTCCGTATAGTCTTCCGTGACCTGATAACCTCTCTGCGTCAGCTTCTCCGAAAGGGTGAGGCAGGTCTTCTCCGATAGTTCTTCTCCATTATGGAACAGGGTGATGATTTTTTTGTTCATGCTGTCGTACCTCGATTCGATCAATCGGCATCTACAAGGGTTTCAAATTCGTCAAGTATCCCGGTAAAGGTCGTCATGGCGTCCCGGATGGGCTGGGGATCGCTCATGTCGACGCCGGCGATCTTCAGAAGCTCGATGGGGTGATCCGATTCGCCCGTGCGCAGGAAGTCGATGTAGCGCTTCGCGGCCGGCTCGCCTTCCTCGATGATTTTTTTGGAGATGGCCGTGGCAGCGGAATACCCAGTGGCATACTTGTAGACATAAAATGCATTATAGAAATGCGGGATCCTGGCCCACTCGTAGCGGATCGTGTCGTCGCGTTCCACGGCGGGGCCGTAATACTTGTCGTTGAGCTGCTGATAAGTCTCGCACAGCCACTCCGCGGTGAGCTGTCCGCCGGACTCGATCTCCTTGTGGGTCAGATCTTCAAATTCAGCGAACTGGGTCTGGCGGAAGAGGGTGGTCCGGAACTCCTCCAGGTGCATGTTCAGCAGGTATTTGCGCATCTCGGGCTCTTTTTCCGTCTCCAGCAGGTGATGCATCAGCAGGGATTCGTTTACGGTAGAGGCTACTTCAGCGGTGAAAATGGAGTGGCTGCCATAGATATAGGGCTGGGTCTCCCTCGTGTAGCGCGAATGCATGGAATGGCCCATCTCATGGATGATGGTGAACACATCCTTCAGGGTATCCGTATAGTTCAGCAGAATGTAGGGATAGCTGTCGTAGCAGCCGAAGCTGTAGGCGCCGCTCGTCTTGCCCTTATTCTCGTACACATCGATCCAGCGCTGGGAGATCCCTTCGTTCATCTTCTCCAGATAGTCGTCCCCGAAGGGCCTCAGCGCGGCCCGCATGATATCAAGGCCTTCCTCGAAGGGAACCTTGCGCTCAGGGAGCCTGATCAGGGGGACGTACATGTCGTACATATACATTTTGCCGTCCTGAGGCGCCAGAAGTTTTCTGCGCAGCTGAGTATACCGGTGCAGCTGGGGCAGGGTGTCGTTCACGACCTCCACCAAATTGTCGTAGACGGAGGCCGGGATATTGTCTCCGGACAGGGCCGCCTCCCGGGAGGAACCGAACTTGCGGATCCTGGCCGTGACCACATCGGTCTTCGTGTTGTAGTTGTAGGCCGCGGCGATGGTGTTGATCAGCTTCTTATAGGCGTCGTACATGGAATCGTAGGCCGCCTTGCGCAGAGTCCGGTCGTGGCTTTCCATGGCTTTGATGTAGGTGCCGTGGGTCAGTTCCATCTCCGTGCCGTCCTCCCCGGAAACAGTCCCGAAAGTGAGATCCGCGTTGTTCAGCATGGCGAAGATATCCTTCGTGGCTCCGGTGACCTCGCTCATCTGAGCCAGAATGGCTTCTTCGCTTCCGGTGAGGACGTGGGCTTTCAGGCGAAGAGCGTCCCGAACAGCGAAGTCGTAGACCTTCAGGTCCGGCGTGTTCTCCAGATAACCCAGGATCGTCTCTTCCTCAGCAGCCAGAAGCTCTGGCGAGAAGAAGGCCATCTGGGCGCTTACTTCAGCGATGCAGGACATGCACCGGTCGGTGAGGGCCTGATACCGGCTGACCGCGTTGTCCTCGTCTCGCCGCATGTGGGCATAGACGTAGATCTTCTCCAGCCTGCGCCAGATATCGTCCTTGTCCGCGTAGGCCCGGGCCAGGGTGTCGCCGCTTTCGGTCAGGTGACCGGCGTAGGTCTTCCGGTATTCGGACGCTTCTTCCTTCAGCCGCAAAAGCTGGTCCTCCAGGACGGATTCATCCGGGATCATGGCCTCCAGATCCCACTTGTAGGCGGGATCCATCTCGGCTCTGGGGCGTATCTGCTGTTTTGCTTCGGTCTTTGCCATTGTCTGCCTCCTTGTAACGGCGGAATATCGTACTTTTACCGCAATCGGATTGTTTACTTTCGAACAACGATATTGTATAATATCTGAGTTATTGATTCAACAACTGGAAGGAAATTATCACGCATGGACAACAGACCCATCGGGTTCTTTGATTCAGGGCTGGGCGGACTGACCAGCATACCATATTTAATGAACGCGCTTCCCCAGGAGAAGGTGATCTACTTCGGCGATACAGCCAGAACGCCGTACGGCTCGAAGGCTGTGACCACGATCCGCCGCTTCAGCAGCGAGATCGCGGATTTTCTTGTGAAATGCAACGTGAAGATGATCGTCATCGCCTGCAACACGGTGAGCGCCACATGCCTTGAGGATCTTCGGAAGCGTTTTCCCGAGATCCCTATCGTCGGCATCATCACCCCGGCAGCGGACGAGGTGGCCAGAACCTGCCCGGAAGGAAGCCGGGTGGGGATCATCGGTACGAAGGTCACCATCGCCAGCCACGCCTACCGCAACCATATCGCGGCTCTGGCGCCTAAGCTTCGCATCAGCGAAACAGCCTGTCCTGCCTTTGTCCCCCTCATCGAAGAGGGGATCATCCGCAACGAGATCATGGATATGACCATCCGTTATTATATGGACGATTTCGTGAAGAACAACCGCCTGGATACGGTTATTCTGGGCTGCACCCACTATCCGCTGATCAAGGAAAACATCTCCCGGATCTATCCGGATCTGAAGATCGTCAATCCATCCAGCGTGGTCATCGGTGAGATCGAAAAGATCCTCAGGGACCGTGACCAGCTGGCCGAAAATTCGGATTTCACCAACGTGTTCTACGCCAGCGACCTGTCGGAGAACTTCATTAATATGATCGACCACATCTTCGAGGATGTGGATGAACACAAGAAGGTCAAGTTCGTCAACTTTGACCTCGAAAGGGAAAGAATGTATGAACTTTGAGGAACTCCTTGCTTATCTGGAACTGGATTCCGCCGCTGATTTTCAGTACTTCGAAGCCATGGCGGATCTGGTGGAAAGCGACGAAGATATAGAACAGGAGGCGGTGTACGCCCTGTTCGCGGGAGCGGAGGAGACCATGATCACCGAGCTTCTGGAAGACTATTTCGAGGACATCCTGGACGGTCTTCCACAGGACAGCGGAGAGATCTACTCTCTGCTCCATCAGATCAAGATGTCACTGGTAGGCCTGGCGGGCAACCGGGACGCCGGGGGCGAAGCGGAGCAGGATCTTCGCCGGCTTACGGACGAGTTCTGCCGTTTCCGCAGCTGGTACGTCTTCGAATCGGACGTGGAGCTCACCCCGGAGGAGGGCGGCCTGCCTTTGCACCAGAGCCTGCGGGACGCCATCACCACCTCACGCATGCAAAGGCTGGGGGCGGAGGCCTACCGCTATTCCTTTGAAGATGCTCTCAGCTATGAACTGGACAGCTATACCATGTCCTTCGCTGAGCTGGCAGCGGCAGAGGACGGATATAACGATGGCGCCATCGTGTACACGCCGGGCGATGAATTCGACGACGATCCCGGGGACGATCCGCTGAAGGATCCCATGATGGGCACCATTATCGATACCGGCATGGGCAGAAGACATGACAACTGAGGCGGCGGACATGTGTAACCAGAACGAGAAAATGACAACCTGCATCGGCCAGAGCCCCGGGCAGTCCTCTGTGGTGGATCTGCCGCAGGATATCGCGCTGTTCGAGGTATTTGAAGGGTATGACCGTTTCTCCTTCCCCGGACCCATTTACCGGGTGACGGGAGGACACGGCGGCGAAGCGCTGCTGATCTGCGGGACAGAGGAGACAGCGCTGCTGGACTGCGGCATGGCCTACTGCGCCGAGGTGACCCTGAGCAATCTGGTCGGCCGGCTGTCCGCCCTGGGCAGAGACCGGCTCGACTATATCCTGCTGAGCCATTCCCACTACGATCACATCGGCGCGCTTCCATGGATCCGGGAAGCCTTTCCTTCGGCGGTGGTCTGCGGAAGTGAACACTGCGCGAAGATCCTGAAGCGTCCGGGGGCGCACGCTCTCATGAAGGAACTGGGTGAGCATGCGCTGCAGCTGTATGAGCCGGGAAGCACGAAGGAGATCCGGGTGGACAATCTGGCGGTGGACCGGATCCTCAGGGACGGCGACCAGGTAAGCCTGGGGCAGGAGACAATCACAGCCTACGAGACAAAGGGTCATACCGACTGTTCCATGAGTTATATGCTGGATCCCATCCATCTGCTGTTCACCAGTGAAAGCACCGGAATCATCGAGGGAAGACCGGAGGGGACGCCGGACGGCAGAGGATACATCCACACTCCGGTGCTGAAGAGCTTCTACGACGCTCTGCTTTCCGCGGATAAGTGCAGGAGCCTGCATCCGGCGTATCTGTGCCTGCCTCATTTCGGCATGGTGCCTCAGGATATGCTGGGTGAGTATTGGGATGACTTCGCCGCGGAGTGCGAGAGCAAGATGGACTTCGTCCGCCGTCTGAGGGATGGCGGGCTGGACGATGAGACCATGCTGAGCCGCTACGCCGACCGGTACTGGACCGGCGTGAAGAAAATGGAACAGCCGAAGGAAGCGTTCATGCTGAATTCGTCGCATATAATCAAAGCACTGATCAGGGAGATCGAGAGGAGAGAACAATGAGTTTCGATGCGGAAAAAGTCAAGAATGACATCGTTGCGTGGATTAGAGACTGGTTTGAAAAGAACGGGAAGGGATGCAAGGCCGTCATCGGCATTTCCGGAGGCAAGGACAGCTCCGTTGTCGCTGCGCTCTGCGCAGAGGCTCTGGGCAGGGAAAATGTGTTCGGCGTGATGATGCCAAACGGCGAGCAGTTCGATATCGACGTATCCAAGGCCCTGGTGGAGCACCTGGGGATCGACTCCGTGGTGTTCAACATCAAGGGCGCCTACGACGGCGTGGTCACGGAGCTGATGGAGCATTTCGACACGTTTACGGATCAGGCGAAGACCAATCTGCCTCCCCGGCTGCGCATGGCTGTGCTCTACGCCGTTTCCCAGAACATCAACGGCAGAGTCGCCAACACCTGCAACCTGTCCGAGGACTGGGTGGGATACAACACCAAGTTCGGTGATGGCGCCGGAGACTTCAGCCCGCTGTCGAAGCTGACGGTGCAGGAGGTCAAGGCGGTCGGACGGGCTCTGGGACTTCCCTCCATGTTCGTGGACAAGGTTCCCATCGACGGTCTGCAGGCCAAGACGGATGAAGACAATCTGGGCTTCACCTACGCCGTGCTCGACCGTTACATCCGGGAAGGTATCTGCGAGGATCCGGAGATCCGGGAGAAGATCGACCGCAAGCACGAAGCGAATCTGTTCAAGCTGCAGCCCATGCCAACCTTCGAATATACGCCGGAGGACTGAGAAGAAGCATAGCCATAATTCCATGAAGAGGAGATAGTACATAGATGAGAAAAGAACTGATCGACAGGATCAACGAACTGGCCCACAAGAAAAAATCCGAAGGGCTGACCGAAGAGGAAAAGGCGGAACAGGCTGTTCTGCGCCAGGAATATCTGGCGGAGTTTCGGAAGAACTTCCGCAGACAGCTGGAGGATGTCCGGTTCGTGGAGGACCTGACAGAGGCCGAGCTGGAGGAGATCGCCAGGGAGAAAAAACTGATCTAAAAAGTGATTGCAATCTTTACCTAAGAGGTATAATATACAGTTGGCCGGCGGGAACAGACCGGTCATCCAAAGCAAAGGAGACGTGAAATCAATGAGAGAAGTCTATCTGGACTATTCAGCAACCACACCAACGAAGGAGGAAGTCGTCCGGGAAATGCTTCCGTATTACACGGAGTTTTACGGCAATCCCTCAAGTCTTTACGGACCGGGACTGAAGGCGAAGGAAGGCCTGACGAAAGCCAGGCAGCAGGTCGCGGACCTGATCGGCGCTGCCCCCGGCGAGATATTCTTCACCTCCTGCGGAACGGAAGCGGACAACTGGGTCCTGGAGGGCCTGGCGGATCAGCTCAAGAACAAGGGCAATCACATCATCACGACAAAGATCGAGCACCATGCCATCCTGCATACCTGCATGTATCTGGCCAAGTATCACGGCATGGAGATCACTTATCTGGATGTGGACGATGAAGGCTTCGTTTCTCCGGAGGATCTGGAAGCAGCCATCACGGACAAAACGATCCTTATCAGCATCATGATGGTGAACAATGAGATCGGAACCGTGGAACCCATTAAGGAGCTCGCTGCCATCGCGAAGAAGCACGGGATCCTGTTCCACACGGACGCGGTCCAGGCGGCAGGCAATGTACCAATCGATGTGAAGGAACTGGGCGTGGACCTTCTGTCCATGTCCGCCCATAAGATCTACGGGCCCAAGGGAATAGGCGCCCTGTACAAGAGAAAAGGCGTCATCATGCCGAGCTTCGTCCACGGCGGAGCCCAGGAGAACAGGAAGCGTGCCGGCACCGAAAACACCGCCGGTATCGTGGGCTTTGGCAAAGCGGCGGAAATGGCAAGAGTGAATCTGGACGAACACATCGCCCATTCCAGGCAGCTGCGCCAGTATCTCTGGGATCAGATCCAGGAGAAGATCGACAAGGTCCGCCTGAACGGACCGAAGGACTTCGACCGGCGCCATCCGGCGAACCTGAATGTGTCCTTCAGTTATATCGAGGGAGAATCGATCCTGCTTTTGCTTGATGCGGCCGGAGTGAGCGTCTCCACCGGCTCCGCTTGTTCTTCAGGGTCCCTGGACATCTCCCACGTGCTGGCATCCACACGGGTCCCCATGGAGGTCATCAATGGCACGGTGCGGTTCACCGTAGGCGATTTCACCACGAAGGAAGACATCGACTACGCCGTAGAGGCTCTGGCCAAGGTCGTGGATACGCTGAGAAGAGTTTCGCCTGTGACAGGCAAGGAAGGATGGTAAGAAAATGGCTTTATATAACGATACTGTAATGGATCATTTCCTGAATCCCCATAATGTAGGAGAGATCGAAAACCCTTCGGGCAAGGGCATCTACGGCAGCCCGGTGTGCGGCGACATGATGCAGGTGACCATCGATGTGGATGAGAACGATGTCATCACCGACGCCAAATTCAAGACCTACGGCTGCGGAAGCGCCATCGCCTCTTCGAGCATGGCGACGGACATGATCATCGGCATGACGGTGGAGGA
>CACXCQ010000157.1 GCA_902766185.1 uncultured Eubacteriales bacterium | reverse complement strand
TCTGGCCCGCATGGTGAGGTCCCAGTGGGCAGGTCCCGTCGTCATGTTGAAGGCCGCCGGAAGAACGATGAGCTTCGCCCCGGCCAGGGCCATCTTCCGGAACCACTCCGGGAAGCGGACATCGTAGCAGATGGCCACGCCGATCTTGCAGTACTCCGTGTCCAGAATGGTCATGTCCTCACCTGCCGTCAGGGTATCGGATTCCATGAACCGGATGCCGCCCTCAACGTCGATATCGAACAGATGCACCTTCCGGTGACGGCCGATCACCTCACCCTTGCGGTCGAAGCTGAAGGACGTGTTGTACACCTTGTCCCCATCCAGCTCGGAGATGGATCCGCCGATGAGGTAGATGCCCAGTTCCTCCGCCAGGCGGGACATGAATTCCACCGTCTCCCCGTCCGCCGGCTCCGCGTAGGGCCGGAAGTAATCGTTGGAATACGGGGTGTTCCACATCTCCGGCAGGGCGATGACCTGCGCTCCGTTCTCCGCCGCTTCCCGCACGAACCGGTCAGCGGTCTTTCTGCTTTCGCTTTTGTCTGTCGATCCCGCGATCTGACAAAGTCCCAGTTTAAACATCATTCTACCTCCGATAATTGTACGCTTCTCTTTCGGATCTCCTCCACCAGCACCTTGGTGGCCCGGCCGGTAAGCCCCCAGATGGCCCATCCGTTCACATCGTATACGGGCACGGGGGATGTGAGTCTGGACCAGGGATAGGAATCGGCGCCGACGACCCGCTCATAAGGGAAGTTCTCCGGTCCGTACTGGATCAGTTCCGCCCGGTAATCCTCCGGCTCGGCAGCCAGCAGATCCGCCAGCGGGACCGTGAATGTCCGGTCCACCTCATCCCGGCAGCCCTTGATCTCTTCTTCCGCTTCACCCGGGATCAGGCCGATGAAGCAGTGCATGGCGAACCGGCCGACGCCGTAGATCACCGTCAGCTCGTTCAGGATCTCCACCTGCTTCGGATCCAACCCGATCTCCTCCTGGCTTTCCCGCAGAGCACACTGCTCCCAGGTCTCCCCCGGCTCCTGCATGCCTCCGGGGAAACAGATCTCTCCCGGCTGGCGGTCCAGATCCTTCGCCCGGACCTCATACAGAACGTGGATGCCGTCCTGCCTTTGGATCAGGGGAATCAGAACGGCGTAGTGCCGGAATCCGTTCTCCGGCACCGGCGGAGTTCCGCCGAACATGCGCCGCAGTTCTTCCGTTGTAACTGTCTTCTCACTCATGTGTAGTCCGTCTCCTTACCGATCGGCTCCGTCCGCCGCAGTCTCAGCCGCTCCGTCCGCCGCCGAAGTCTCAGCCGTTTCATTCGACGCCGCAGCATCGGCCGCTCCGTCCGCCGCAACCGTCCCCTCCGCGTCTTTCGGCGGGGTCATCCTGCGGTGCTCCTCTGCCTTTGCCAGGCTTCCGGCCTGCTTTTGCTGGAGAATGTTCAGCAGGGATGCGGCCAGGATCAGCCCGATCCCCACGAAGGTGTTCCACAGGATCGTTTCCCGGAGGATGATCCAGGCCAACACCGGCGCGATGGCGGGCTTCAGGAAAAAGGCGAAGGATCCCGTTGCCGCGTCGGCCAGCTCGATGGCCTTGAAGTAACAGTAGTATCCGAGCCCGGTGACCAGAAGGCCTACGTACAGGACGATGACCGGGTATTCCGTCACCCCCTGGAGCACCGGCCTTCCCGTGATCAGCAGAATGACCAGCAGGATCGCCGAGCCCAGCAGGAAGCTGAAGCTGGTCTGGGCCATCAGCCCCATGCGCGCCACCAGCGTTTTCCCTGCCACGGTGTAGGCGCCGAAGAACAGCGCCGCCAGAAGCATCAGCATCATCCCGGACATGGTGTTCCCCGCCTGGACGTCCCAGGGGCGGAGCATGAACAGGATCCCGCACAGCGCGATGGCCAGCACCAGAAGCTTTCTCCGGTTCAGCTTTTCGTCCGTGAACAGATGGGCGAACAGCATCGTGAAGAACGGGCTCGTGCAGATCAGCACCGACACGGTGGACGCGTTGGAGGACATGATGGAGAGTTGGAACAGCACCATGCTGATGGGGATCCCAAGGGTCCCCACCCCGGCCAGCTCCAGCAGATCCCGGAGCCCCGGCCGGAAATGCCTCCGCCTCATCTCCGCAACAGCGAAGGGAAGCAAAACCAGGCCCCCGATGGCGAAACGCAAAAAAGTCAGCTGAAGCGGATCGAAGTCCATGCCGCCGATCTTGCAGGAGACCTCCATAGATCCGAACAGAAATGCTGTGATCAGTACGTATATATAAGCCTTATTCATTCTTCCGTCCTCAAATCCGGACAAGCAAAAGGCGGTGTTCTCCCACCGCCTCCGATGCCGCTGTCATCCTCCTGCTATGCGCAGGTTCATTCCGGGCCTGTCAGTTCAGGATCTCAATGTTGTTGAAATCCACACCAATCATTTCTTCCTTCTCAGCACTGATGCTGACGACGAAATCCGGTCCGTAGATCGCGGAGATCACCTTGAGCCGTTCGATAAACTCCGGCAGATCTCCCATGGAAACATCCGCATGCTTCAGAATGCTGTCAATAAAAATCGTTTCAATATCGTGATCGGAACTGATGATGCCATACAGGAAACCGATATACTCATCAATATTGGTGATATGCTCAAAGTCTTCCATACAGATTACGCGGATCCGATAACTCAGTTCATACATAAGACGATGATTTTTATTGATGAAAACGATGCTGCCTGCCGCCGTCTCGATGGCTTCATTGGCAATCTTCAGCATCTGGTTGGTTTTCCCGCTGCCTTTATGTCCGATCAGTAATTTCACCATGGGCCTCTCCTCCTCCAAAGCATTAAATGTAAGTCCTGACTGGTTTTCTCTATTGTACACCATGTGGATTTGACGGGCAACCGAAAATCCGCCAAAACCCCATGTCAAATTATCGATTAAGCTTATCGCCGGTTCTTCCCCGGCGCAGCCGCAGCTGTCCGCAGGCTCCGTCGATTTCGGTTCCCAGCTCCCGTCTGACTGTGGCGGGAATGCCGGCGTCCTCCAGCTGCTTCGCGATCTCCCCGGCGCGCTTTCGGCTGCTTCCCGCAAGCCCCGTCTCCTCGACGCTGTTCAGCGGGATGAGGTTCACGTGGCAGAGCATCCCTTTCAGCGCCGCGCAAAGGCTGGACACATCCTCGGGGCGGTCGTTCTCTCCCCGGATCAGGGCGTACTCAAAGGTGATCCGCCGCCCGGTCTTCTCCGTGTACTGCCGTGCAGCCGCAAGAAGCTCCTTCACCGGATACTTCCGGTTGACGGGCATCAGCTGGCTGCGGGCCTCGTCATCGATGCGGTGCAAAGAAATGGCCAGGTTGACCTGGGGAAAGTCCTCCCCGAATCTCTTCATCACGGGAATGAGTCCGCTGGTGGACACCGTCATGTGCCGCCAGCTCATGTTCCGTCCCTCCGGCGCGTGCATCAGACGGAGGAACCGGCTGACGTTTTCGTAGTTGTCAAAGGGTTCTCCCATGCCCATGAGGACGATGTGATTGATGGTCTGGCCCGTCTGCCGCTCCGCCGCCAGCACCTGGGCCAGCATCTCCCCCGCAGTAAGATCCCGGAGGAATCCTCCCAGCGCCGAGGCGCAGAAACGGCACCCCATCCGGCATCCCATCTGGGTGGACACGCACAGCGTATTGCCGTAGCTGTACTGCATGAACACGCTCTCGATGCCCTCCTCCGCCGTGCCGAACAGGAATTTCCGGGTCCCGTCTTCCGGGTCCTCCTGGACCTCCAGAAGCGCAAGGCTTCCGATCCGGGCTTCCTTCTCCAGCTTCTCCCGCAGCTTCTTTGGCAGGTCCGTCATCTCATCAAAGGAGGCCGCACCACGGTGGACCCACTGAAAGATCTGCTTGCCCCGGAATGGTTTCTCCCCCAGCTCCGTGGCGAACGCCTTCATCTCTTCAATTGTCATTCCCAGGAGATCGCGTTTCTCCCCTGCCTTCCGTGTTTCCATTTCCTCTTCGCTCCGCCGCGGGTTCCTAGCCGAACAGCCGGAACCTGTTTCTGGATTTCTTCTTCTTGGAGTCCTCCTCCAAGGCTTTGTTTCTGGCCGCCTCCATGGTCACCTGCCATCCCGGATGCATCTGCTCGAGATAATTCTCGATGCTGATCCAGTCGTTCTCCGGATGCTCCGAGGCGATGCCGGGATAGAACCGTTCCACGTATTCCTCGACCAGTATCCTGGGCAGGCCCTTGAGCCGACCCTTGCCGGAGTAATCGAGAGCAAGGCCGAATTCCTCCAGCGCGCGCTTCACCTCCGGGTCATCACCGTCGTAAGCCCGGAAGCCGGCCCCGCCGGTCTGTTCCCCGGC
>CACXCQ010000156.1 GCA_902766185.1 uncultured Eubacteriales bacterium | reverse complement strand
TACATCGATCCGTACGTCGGGGACGGATATGACTTGCCGGCGGATCTGATCCTGGTGACTCATGATCATTATGACCACAGCGCGCTGGATATGGTCGGTGAGCGCAGCGACGATTGCACGGTGATCACCCAGAAGGAAGCGCTTTCGGAAGGGGACTTCGATCTGGGATACGTGAAGGTTGAAGCGGTGGAGGCCGGAAACAACCAGAACCACAGCATCAGTGAATGCGTTGGTTATGTGCTGACGTTCAGCAATGGGAAGAAGGTCTATGTGAGCGGCGATACGTCGACGACGGATCAGATGGCGGAGCTTGCGGATGAGAACATCGATTACGCGTTCTTCTGCTGCGACGGGGTCTACAACATGGATCTCGAGGAGGCAGCGAAGTGCGCGGAGCTGGTGAAGGCGAAGCACAACATCCCGTATCACATCGTGGAAGCGGAGGACCCGGAGCATTTTGACCGGGAGAGGGCAGAGCAGTTTGCGGCGCCGGACAAGATGATCCTGGAGCCGGGAGACGAGATCGCAGTGGAGTGACGCCGCAGAGCGCCGCCGAGCGGTGCTGACCGCAGGCAGAGAAGCCTTTGGTATAATGAATTTGTACTGCGTGATGCAGGTTGAGAACCATACAAGGAGGGTGGAATATGAGAACACTGATCAAAAACGGAACCATCGTCACGGCGGACAGTCAGTTTGTCGGTGACATTCTCGTCGATGGCGAGAAGATCAAGGCGGTAGGGGTGGACACCAGCCCGGAGGTGGACAAGACCATCGACGCGACGGGGAAGTACGTCCTGCCCGGAGGGATCGACCAGCACGTTCACTTTTCGTTCGTTTACAAAGGCAGTAAAGTCCGGGGTTTTGAAACGTCCAACGCAGCGGCTCTGGGCGGAACCACGACGGTCATCGAGTTCGTCAATCAGGTGAAGGACAAAGGCCTGATCGAGTCTTTGGAGGACTATAAGAAGACGGATGCGGAAGGCATCTCCATGGTGGATTATGGTTTCCACGTGGTCATGACCGACCCCAGACCGGAGGTCATCGAGGAGATCCCGAAGCTGGCGGACGCGGGCTATCCCACCATGAAGCTCTTCATGGCATACAAAGGGCAGTTCTTCCACGCGGATGACGACGCGATCCTCAACGCCATGCTCAAGGGCAAGGAAGCCGGCGTGACGATCATGGTCCACGCGGAGAACGCCGACATGATCGATGTGCTCACCAAGCAGCTCATCGCGGAAGGAAAGACTGGTCCGTACTACCATGCGGTATCAAGACCTCCAGTGGTCGAGGCCGAGGCCACGAGGCGGGCCATCTATCTGGCGGAGCTGGCCGACGCGCCGCTCTATGTCGTTCACGTCACCTGCAAGGAAGCCCTGCAGGCCATCAAGGACGCCTATGACAACGGCCAGAGGATCTTCGGCGAGACATGCACGCATTACCTGACTTTGGACGAATCGGATCTGGCGAAACCGGGATTCGAGGGCGCCAAGTACGTATGCTCGCCGGCCCTGCGGACAGAAGAACACAGAGAGGCGCTGTGGGAGGCGGTGGACCGCAAGTGGCTCAACGCGGTCAGCTCAGACCACTGCGGCTTCGACTACGCCGAGCAGAAGCACATGGGCTACGGGGAAGGCAAGTCCTTTGCGGACATCCCCAATGGAGCACCCAGCCTGCAGCACAGACTGTCCGTCCTGTGGACCTATGGCGTGGAGACGGGCAAGATCTCGCCCAGCAGACTGGTGGATCTCTACTCGACCATGCCGGCCAAGATCAACGGACTTACGGAGAAGGGCCAGCTGGCGCCGGGATTCGATGCGGATATCGTCATCTACGATCCGGAGTACAGAGGAACGATCTCCGCAGCCACCAGCGCGGAAGGCGTCGACTACTCAGCCTTTGAAGGGTTTGAACAGAAGGGCCGGCCGGAGACGGTTCTCCTGAGAGGAGAGGTCATCGTCGAGAACGCGGAGTACGTCGGACATAAGGGTCAGGGCAGATTCGTCGCGGGAGCACCCTTCGGCGCCGCATACAAGAAGGAGCTGGATTGATGGAGATCAACGGGCAGAGACTGATCGATGATCTGCGCGCGCTCAGAGAGATGACCGCGACCCCCGGAAACGGGGTCACCAGGTTTTCCTACTCGGAAGAAGACGGACGGGCCAGAGACTATCTGGCCCGTATCGCGGATCAGTACGGGTTCGCCATGGAGACGGACGCGGTGGGCAACATCTGCATCCGTCCGCCGGGAAGCAAAGGCAGGCTCATCATCGGTTCGCACATCGATACGGTCCGAAACGGCGGATGGCTGGACGGGATCTACGGCGTCATGAGCGGCATGGAAGTGCTCAGGACGTTCGCGGACAGCGGCGTGCATACCGATGCCATGCTCGTGATCTACGCGGAGGAAGAGGGATCCGGTTTCGGCTCCACCATGACCGGGAGCAAATTCCTCACCGGCAAATACAAGGCAGAGGACCTGACCGCGCTGAAGGATGAGGAGGGCAGGACGCTGCTTGCGCATCTCAAGGAGTGCGGATACTACCGGGAGGACGTGCCGCTGGCCATGGATCTTTCCGGTGTGGACTGCGCGCTTGAGCTTCACATCGAGCAGGGGCCGGTGATGGACCGGGAGCATCTTCAGATCGGGATCGTGGATACGGTGTTCGGCATGCATGTTCTGGAGATCGAGTTTTCGGGCCTCGGCAATCACGCCGGAGCATCGCCGATGATCGGAAGGCGCGACAGCATGAGCGCTTTTGGGGAGGCGATCCTGGCCATCGAGAAAACGGCTATCGATGCGGGACATGGCGTCGTGGCCACCATAGGCAAGGCCAGCGTGAGCCCCGGAGGATCCAATGTTATCCCGGATTCCGTCAGATTCACGGTGGATATCCGAAGCAACGACGATGGGATCACCGGCGAAACGGTCGAGCAGATCCGCAGGTGCGCAATGGAGATCGCAGAACGCAGAGGCGTGGAATGCACGATCCGCGACGTTGCGGATTCCTCCGCCATTCCGTTTTCCAGGAGGATCATTGAAGAGATGGCGGCACTCGCCGAAGAGCAAAAGCTTGTGTACCGGGTCATGGACAGCGGCGCGGTCCACGACACGGCCATGCTTGCACCCTTTACCGAAGCCGGCATGATCTTCGTGCCGAGCATCAACGGCCGGAGCCATGTTCCGGAAGAAAACACAAATGAAGACGACCTGATCCGGGGGACCCAGTTCCTGATGGATTACGTTTCGCGAAAAAGCTGAGAAGGCTACTCCAGAAGCGCCGTCTGCATGAGGTAGATCTCTTCGCGCAGCGCTTTGGCCTGCTCCGCGGAGATGGAGCCGTCCAGTCTGCATTCCCGGATCATCTCAAGTTCGATCTGCATGGCGTTGGCGTCCGCTTCATCGTTGTAGTGGCCGGCCTTGCGGAACTGCTCCATGGTGTTGTTTTTCATTCCTTCGGGCAGCCGGTCATGGGATTGGTGGATGAACGCATCGATCTCTTCGAACTTGGTCTCCTGACCGTAATTGATCCTTCCCCAAAGTGACTGCAGCGCAGCCTCGTGTTCCTCCAGCAGTACCTTCGCGATCCGGCACCGCTGAGGATCTTCACTTTCACAGATCTCCTGCAGGTAGTGGATCGCCTCATGTTCCAGATCCATAGCAAAGAGCACCGTGTCGTAATAGACGCGGGCTTTTTCTTCGTCGTCATAGTCCGCGGCTTTTTTGCGCAGGCCCACCAACTGCATGAGAAGCCTGCCTTTGCGGGTCTCGAATCGCGAGCCGACCTTCTCCGC
>CACXCQ010000155.1 GCA_902766185.1 uncultured Eubacteriales bacterium | reverse complement strand
TTCCTGGCCGGCAGACAGAAAGACGCCGAGGAGTAAGAGAACATGTATACTGAGGACTTTATCGATTATCTGAAAAACGAAAAGAAAATGGCGCCCAATTCCTGCGACGCCTACCGCAGGGACGTTTCCGAGTTCGTGGCCTTTGCGGCATCCCGCGGCATTACGGATGTGACGGCGGCCACCGGAACGGAGATGGTGGCATGGCTGCATGAGCTGAAGGCTCTGGGCCGTTCGGCATCCACGGTGAACCGCAAGGTTGCCTCTGTGCGGGCCTTCTACCGCTATCTCCAGGACCGGGGGATGACGGACACGGACCCCACAGCAGGTATCCGCTCGCCGAAGATCCAGAGGAAGGAGATCGAGTATCTCACCATCCAGGAGATCGACCGGCTGCTGGAGAGCCCGGATGATTCCGTGAGAGGGATCAGGGACAGAGCGATTCTGGAGGTGCTTTACGCCACGGGGATCCGGGTCAGCGAGCTCATCGACCTGAACATGGACAGCATCAACCTGCGGATGGGCTTCATCACCTGCGACGGATCCGGCAGCAGAGCCAGGATCATTCCCCTGGGAAGGCCGGCCAGAGCGGCGCTGGAGAACTACGCCTACGACGCCCGGAACCAGCTGATCCGGGAGCGCACAGAGGAGCAGGCCCTGTTCGTCAACCAGTACGGCCACAGGATCACCCGCCAGGGGCTGTGGAAGATCCTGCGGGACTACGGGGAGAAGGTGGAGCTGTCCCACAGCCTCACGCCGCACACCCTGCGGAACTCCTTCGCCGTGCACATGCTGCAGAACGGAGCGGATCTGAAATCCCTGCAGGAGCTCATGGGGCACGACGACATCACCGCTACCCAGGTGTATCTTTCGGCCACCAAAAGCAGACTCAAGGACGTCTACGACAGGGCTCACCCGAGAGCATAAAAAGTCCTTGCATTCCTCCTGCCTTTGGGATATAATCACTAAGTGTCTGCGAAAGACGAGTAGTTTAACGGGCGGTCCTCTGATGCGGCGTGCCGGGATGGCAGTAAGACCGGGGTCATGAACGTTTCGAAGGGAAGGAGGAAGAATCATGGATGTATTGAATCAGATCACTCAGGAATATATGAAGTCTGACGTCCCTGCATTTAACGTTGGTGATACCGTGAAGGTCCACGTTAAAATCAAAGAAGGAAACAGAGAAAGAATTCAGATATTCGAGGGCTTTGTTCTCAAGAAGCAGAACGGCGGAATCGGCGAGACCTTCACAGTAAGACGTATCGCTTCCGGCGTCGGCGTTGAGAAGACGTTCCCGGTCCATTCGCCGCTGGTGGAGAAGATCGAGATCGTACGGCGCGGTAAGATCAGAAGAGCAAGACTGCACTACATGCGCCAGAGAACAGGCAAATCCGCCAAGATCAAGGCCAGAGTATAAGAAACAGGGACCTCAGGGTCCCTTTTCATTTTTTACTTTCCTGTGATAAACCGCCCCCCCGGCGGTGAGAGGGAAAGACCGGAGGAGACGAAAATGGCGCAGAGCACTGACAATCTGAACTGGTATCCGGGACACATGAAAAAGACCCGGCAGCTGATCCGGGACAATCTTAAGATGGTGGACGCGGTGGTGGAAGTCATCGATGCCAGGATCCCCGTTTCCAGCAGGAATCCTCTGATCGATGAGATCCTGGGAGACAAGCCCCGGATCATCGCGCTGAACAAGAGCGATCTGGCGGACGCTTCGGCGAGCAAAGGCTGGGCAGCGGGATTCAGGGCCCGGGGAGCAAGATGCGTGATCATGAACGCGGCAGGAGGAAGCGGCGTGAAGGAACTGCTTCGCCTGCTGGAGAGCATGGAGCAGGAAAAGCACGCGAACAGCGTATCGAAACGCCCCTTCCGGCTGATGATCGTGGGCGTGCCCAACGTGGGAAAATCCTCGCTGATCAACCGCCTCACCGGACGGAAGTCCGCGAAGACGGGGGACAAGCCGGGAGTCACTAAGGGAAAGCAGTGGATCCGGCTGTCCAACGGCATGCAGCTTCTGGACACCCCGGGAATCCTGTGGCCCAAGTTCGAAGACCCGAAAGCCGGGGTGAACCTGGCCTTCTGCGGTTCCATCAAGGATGAGATCATGGATCTTCCCACTCTGGGGATGGAACTCATCGGCTTCCTTGGGGAGCATTATCCCCAGCTTTTGAAAGAGAGATATAAGATTGAAGAGATCGGCGAAACGCCTCTGCAGACCATGGAGGACATGGCGGTGAAGCGGGGTTGCATCCTGCCGGGAAAACGCATCGATTACGAACGCATCGGAAGGCTGGTGCTGGACGAGTTCCGGGGAGGAAAGATCGGACGGATCACTCTGGAGCTGCCTCCGCAGCAGTCCGGACAGGAAACCGGCCCCGAGGATGAGACAGGCGGTGAGAACGGATGACCAGGGAAGAACGTCTGGCAAAGCAGCTGGAGCGGCTGGCGGAGATGAAGGTCATGGAAGAGGAACTGCGCAGCCAGGGATATGGCTGCATCGCCGGCGTGGACGAGGTGGGCCGCGGCCCGCTGGCAGGTCCCGTCGTGGCGGCAGCAGTGGTGCTCCCGGAGGACTTCGATGTGCCTGGAGTCGATGACTCGAAGAAGCTGTCCGAAAAGAAGAGAGAGGAACTGTACGGGATCATCACGGAGAGGGCTGTGGCCTGGGGCATCGGACAGGCAGACCATCATGTCATCGACGAGATCAACATCCTGCAGGCGACGAAGCAGGCCATGATGCAGGCTATCGACGAATGCGGGAAGATGCTCCGGGACAGGCGGGAGCACGAGGATGCTCCCCCGGCCATAGACATGGTCCTTCTGGACGCGGTGGAGCTGGAGAAACTGCAGATCCCCCAGCGGTCAGTGATCAAGGGAGACGCCAAGGTTTTGGCCATCGCGGCTGCCTCCATCGTGGCTAAAGTGACCAGAGACCGGATGATGAAGGAATACGCGCAAGAGTATCCTTATTATGCCTTCGAAAAGAACAAGGGATATGGAACGAAGGCCCACTACGAAGGAATTCGGGAGCACGGAATGTGCCCGATCCACCGCAGGAGCTTCCTGAAGACCATTCATTGAGAAGCTGCTGAGAATGTGATAGAATAGCAACGTTATTGCAGAGTGCCGCGCATGAAGCGGCGATGGACCGGCGATGGACCGGCGCATGAGGCGCTGCCGGAGAAGAGGAGAAGGAGCAGAGTAATGAAGACAGATATTCAGATTGCACAGGAAACAGAAGCGAAGAGGATCACCGAGATTGCGCAGGCAGCAGGGATCGATGAGCAGTACGTGGAGCCCTACGGCTACACCAAGGCCAAGATCGACTACAACATCATGGAGGAGAAGAAGGACGTTCCCGATGGTAAGGTCATTCTGGTCACCGCGATCTCCCCGACTCCTGCCGGCGAAGGAAAGACCACCACGACAGTAGGTCTGGCAGACGCCATGATGAAGATCGGCAAGAAGACCATGGTAGCGCTCAGAGAGCCTTCTCTGGGACCGGTCTTCGGCATCAAGGGCGGAGCTGCAGGCGGCGGATACGCGCAGGTCATCCCCATGGAGGATATCAATCTTCACTTCACCGGCGACATGCACGCCATCGGCGCGGCCAACAACCTTCTGGCGGC
>CACXCQ010000154.1 GCA_902766185.1 uncultured Eubacteriales bacterium | reverse complement strand
GTCGGGGATCCCAGGATCCACGGATTCTCGAACATCTTGCCTTCCTGACCTGTGCCAACGCCGGACTTCTCATATGTCCACGGTCTTGCGATGATACCTGTGATCGGAACCAGACCACCGGAGGATGCCTTACCATAGGTCATGATATCCGGAGTAACTCCTTCATGATCGCATCTCCACATCGTGCCTGTACGTCCCAGACCTACCTGGATCTCGTCGAAGATCAGCGCTACGCCGTGCTCGTCGCAGATCTCTCTCAGTGCCTTGAGGTAGCCATCCGGCGGAATCATAACGCCAGCTTCGCCCTGGATCGGCTCTACGATAACGCCCGCAACCTTTTCGCCAACGGCTTCCAGGTTCTCGATCGCAACTCTTGTAGCTTCAGCATCACCGAACTTCACGTGCTGTACCTGCTGCACCATCGGGATGTAGTCTTCTCTGTAAGCGCCCTTGCCGCCCATGGAGATAGCACCCATGGATTTGCCGTGGAACGCGCCAACAGTGGAGATGTACCATCTGCCGCCCGTTGCCAGTCTGGCCAGCTTCAGAGCCATTTCAACAGCCTCTGCACCGCCGTTGGTGAAGAAGCAGTACTGCAGATCTCCCGGGGTGATCAGACCCAGCAGGTGAGCCAGATAACCTCTCAGCGGGTCAACCAGTTCCTGAGAGTGGAGTGAATATCTATCCAACTGTGCCATTACTGTCTTCTTGATTTCCGGATTGCCGTGGCCGCAAGCGAAGATACCAAAACCACCCAGGCAGTCGATGAACTCTGTTCCATGAAGATCTCTGAACACATCGCCTTCGTCTTCCCACTCGATGAATGCAGCGTCTGTGGATACGGACTTTCTGTATTCAAGCCATCCCGGGTTGACGTTCTCGTTGAAGTTCGCGATGGACTCCTTCATGATCGCTTCTTTCTGCTCTTCTGTCAGAGCATCCGCTTCGATCAGTCCTACGACTCTCTTTGCTTCTTCCAAAGCTTTCTGCATGTTTCTTTCAGTCATTCTATGACCTCCCTTAATGAATTACTGCGCCTCCTCGCCTGCGTTTGCGCCCCGTTGACCTTGGTCCGGAACAGCCGCCGGCGGGCTGCGTTTACTGCCCTGCGAACAAAAGTTAATTATTCTTTAAGTCTGCAGAGTATTATTGCACTTATTTATTATAATTCACCGTATATTTATTTGTAAATAACAAATATGCTGACAATTCAATATTTTCTGGGCAAAAGCAGGTCCGCTACAGTCGCGTTCTCTTGATCCGCATCGTACTGGCCACGACCAAAACCTGGCTGGCGCACATGCAGAGCGCGGCGATCACCGGCGCCAGCACCGTCCCGGCCAGGGGAACGAGGACGCTCGCAGCCGCGGCCACCGCAAGGATGTTATAGCAATAGGCAAAGGCGATGTCCTGCCGGATGTACCGGATGGTCTTGCGGCTGAGGCTGATGGAACGGACCACGTCCATCAGGTCGTCCGCGATGAGGATCACATCCGCCCGCTGGGCGTCGATCCTCGGCCCCGTTCCCACGGCGATGCCGATATCCGCCTTCGCGATGGCGGGGGCGTCTTCGATCCCGTCGCCCACCATGGCCACCAGCTTCTGGCCCTCTCCTGCCTTTGCGCTGCCGGGGCCGCCCCGCAGCTCCTCGATGACCTCCGCCTTCTCCTGCGGACGGATGCCGGCGTACACCCGGTCGATCCCCACCTCGCTTCGGATGGCCTCCGCCGTCTGGGCGCTGTCGCCGGTGAGCATCACCACGTCGATGCCCATGCCCTCGATGCGGGAAATGGCCTTCATGCTGATGGGCTTGGGGGCGTCACGCATGGCGATCAGGCCGATAGCTCTGGTCTCGCTGGCAAAAAAGACCACGCTTTTGCCCTGGGTGAAGAGCGGCTCCGCCTCCGGAAGGTCGGTCCGTATGCCGTTTTCCTGGAGGAACATGGCGTTCCCCGCAAGGTACGTTTTGCCGTCCACCGTTCCCCGGAGTCCCCGGCCGGGGAAGAACTGCACGTCC
>CACXCQ010000153.1 GCA_902766185.1 uncultured Eubacteriales bacterium | reverse complement strand
GCGCGTCTGCCTGATCACCCTCGCCATGACTGTAATGGTCTGGGGGTTTTCTTTTGCTTTAGGCGGACCTGCCTTTGGGGCGGCGAAGCCGAAGCTGACTAAAACGAAGATCACCATGAAGGCTGGCAAGACCGCGAAGCTGCGGGTGAAGAACGTTCACCAGAAAGTAAAGTGGACCACTTCCGACAAGAAGATCGTCTCCGTCCGCAAGACTTCCGGCAAGTACCGCCAGTCGGTGGTCCTGAAGGCCGGCAAGAAGACGGGCAAGTGCCGAATCACTGCGAAGATCGGCAAGAAAAAGCTGAAGTGCGTGGTGATCGTGCGCAAGGCCTCCGGAAGGACCGACCCGACAGACCCCTCCATCGATCCGGTCCTGCCCTCCGACCCGACCATGCCTGCAGAACCCACTGAGCCCATCGTGCTCAGCCCGGACTCGGTCGACCTCGCCGCGGAGCTTCCCTTCTCCGGCGCGGAGGACACCACTGTGTCCGAAGGCTTCCCCGGGGCGTGGGCGGACTTCTCTCTGCGGCTGCTGAAGGCGACCCTGACGGAGAGCCGGGAGCATGCGGCAGGGGCAACGGACGGTGCCGGTGACGGCCCGGCGGCCGGTGCGGGCGGAGCAACTGACGGCGCCGGCAATCTGCTGATCTCGCCCGACTCCGTGCTGACGGCCCTCACCATGACCGAAAACGGCGCCGCCGGCTCCACGCTGAAAGAGATGCACCAGACGCTGCTGGGCGGTGCGAACGACGCGGGCCTTTCGCTGGCGGATGTCAACGCCGATCTCTGGCGGTTTCACACCCGGCTCACCAGCGACAAGCGCCTGATCTACTCCACCGCCAATTCCATCTGGGCAAGAAAAGGCCCGGAGGGCATCCGGGTGAATCCGGCGTTCCTGCAGACCAACAAGACCTACCACAACGCCGCTTTTTATGAGGCGGCCTTCGACGACCAGACGGTCAGCGACATGAACAACTGGGTCTTCGCCAAAACCAGGGAGATGATCCGTCAGATCATCAATCCCGAGACGGGCCTGTCTCCGGACGCCCGGATGGTGCTGATCAACACCGTGGCCTTTGAGGGCAACTGGGCCGTCCCCTTCATCGACAACCAGATCGACCCCGCCGGGAAATTCACCCGCGCGAACGGCACCACCCAGACCGTCACCATGCTGACCAGCAAAGAGGACAGCTACCTGGAGCTGGCCGGCGGCACTGGTTTTGCGAAATACTATAACGGTGGAAACGTGGCCTTCGTTGGCCTGCTTCCCCCGGCCGGAACGGACGCCGCGGACTACGCCATGACCCTCACCGGCAAAGACTTCCTAAAGGCCTGGGATGCCTCCCGAAAGTCATCGCAGGAGGTGATCATCCGCCTTCCGGAGTTCGCCTACGACTACGGTCTCTCCATGAAGCCGGTCCTCCAAAGGCTGGGCATGCGGCAAGCTTTCATCGACGATGTGGCGGATTTTTCCGCCATGCAGGATCCCGCCTATCCGGAGCTCATGCAAAAGCTGGTCATCGACGATGTTCTCCACAAGACGCACATCGAGCTTGACCGCAACGGCACGAAGGCAGCCGCGGTCACCGCGGTCATCGTGGACAAGGCCACTGCGGTCCTCGACCCGCCGAAACCAAAAGAAGTCTACCTCGACCGTCCGTTCGTCTACGCGCTGGTGGACACCAAAACCGGATGTCCCCTGTTCCTGGGGGTCGTGGAAGAGATTCCCGAAAACGAATAAGCGAATAAGAAAGGAGATTTATATATGCATTATCAGTATCAGACTCGGGGCGTTTGCCCCACCATGGTGGAATTCGACCTGGAGGGCGAAGTGGTCCACAACATCAAATTCACCGGCGGCTGCAACGGCAACCTGAAGGCCGTGTCCACTCTGGTGGACGGCATGACCGTCGATGAGATCAATGGAAAACTGGCCGGCAACACCTGCGGCTTCAAAAAGACCTCCTGCGCCGATCAGCTTTGCCAGGCGCTGGTCCACGCCCGGGACAACGCGCGGCGATAAGCGCTGCGGCCGCTCGGGAAGAACTGCCAGCATCAACTGCCGGGCTCATCCGTCGACCCGGCTCCGCAGGAGCCGGATCTCACGGGCGTAGCCCTCAAGCTCATTCGGGGTTTCCAGAATGCATGGAAGCCCTTTTAATTTGGGATGATTCAGGAAGGCCGCGATGGCGTCCGTCCCGAGTTCCCCTTCCCCGATCTTCGCGTGGCGGTCTTTGCGGGAGCCTGGCGGATTTTTGCTGTCGTTGATGTGCAGGGCGTGCAGTTTCTCCAGACCAACGATCCTGTCGAACTCATCCAGCACTCCATCCAGATCCCCGATGATATCGTAGCCGGCATCGCTGACGTGGCAGGTATCCATGCATACGCCCAGCTTTTGCGGGAACCGTACTCCGTCGATGATCGCCCGTAGCTCCTCGAAACGGCCGCCGACTTCACTGCCTTTGCCCGCCATGGTCTCCAGCAGCACGATGGTGGACTGCTCCGGCGTGGTGATCTCGTTGAGCAACCCGACGATCATATCGATCCCCTTCTCTGCGCCCTGTCCCACGTGGCTTCCCGGGTGGAAGTTGTAGAAATTTCCGGGCAGATACTCCATCCGCACCATGTCCTCCTTCATGCAGATCTGCGCAAAGGCCCTGACGTTTTCCTTGTCGGAGCAGGGGTTCAGTGTGTAGGGCGCGTGGGCCACCAGCTTCCCGAACTGGTTCTCCTCCAAAAGCTGGCGCAGCGCGGCCGCGTCCTCCTCGTCGATGGGCTTCGCCTTGCCTCCACGGGGGTTGCGCGTGAAGAAAGCGAAGGTGTTCGCGTCGATGGAAAGCGCTTCCTGGCCCATGTGAAGGAAGCCGTTTGCGGATGATAAATGGCACCCGATGGTGAGCATGTGGATTCTCCTTTTATTGTCTATTGCCGATGTGCTATACGTATCTGGCGATGGTGATGCGGATCCGGTCTTTTCGCGTGGTCGCTCCGACCTCCGAAAGCAGGGCTTTTCCTTGCCCCCGCAGGACGACCTTGTCGCCTTCGCTGACGGAAGCATCGATCTTCATCGTCTCGATGCTGTTGACGGACACAAGCCCCCTGCGGATGGCCTCGGCCGCCTTTGCCCGGGAAAGCCGAAAGGCCGAGGATACCACGCTATCCAGCCGGAGTGACGCCACCGTGTCCCGGTGATGCTCCAGCCGGACCGGCTCCAGGTGCAGCTGACTGATGGGCAGGACCTCTGTCTGCAGCTGCGTCCTGCCGGCTTTGTCATAATTTGATATTATGAAATCTGCGATCTCCGCTTTCACGATGATGTCCGCGCCGGGCCCCAGCTCGCTGGTCCCGTCTCGAACGAGGATGTCGCCGGTCATCTCACGCCGGATGCCCAGCGCAAGGAGTGACCCCAGATAATCCCGATGGGTCAGCGACCGGCCGCCTGGCCGTCCGGATGAAGATGACTGCACGGCGCGCCGTCCGGGCACAGAAACCCGGATCACCGCGAGGAGCTCTTCCAGCTCCGCTTTCACGTTGTATCCCGGTAATGTAGCATAGTCCGGCAGGAACACCGGCATGCATCGTTCCGCTTCATCATACCCGCCGTAGAACACGATCCCGGCTGCGCCGGCCGTCGCGTTTTTCGGCGCACCGGCCACACCGTTCGGATCACTGCCGTTCTGCTTGCCGTCGGCGCTGCTCAGATCTTTTGCCTCCAGCCGCCGGCAGCCGCAGTGCCGGCAGTAGTCCTCCGCCAGCTTCCGCTGATGCGCGTCCAGGAAATCTCCGCTGGCGATCATGTATTTTTCCTCGGCCTGCCTTTGCTTATCCTCCATCTGCGCCAGAAGGATGTGGTCTTCTTTTGTCTGCCCATTCGTTTTCATACCGGGTCCAGTATACCACGGTGCGGGCCCGAATGCATTTGTCATTTCGGTGCAATGCACGGTCATTTTGCCGTGTGGGTAACTGTATTTTGAAGTTCAAGATTTGTCTATTTTTCGTGCTGATGCTCAAGAAGCGCGACCTTCAGAATTGCGTTCTAAGCGGTTTTTTTCTGCCCTCCCGACATATATATCCTTCTCAAATTCCCGCTGTCAGAGGGGCGATTTCATCTATGGGCAGTTCCCCCTTAGACAACGCCCCACGAAAAAACGGGCAGGGTCCGAATCGCCCGGCGAGTGGTGCCGCCGGTGTTTCGAACACTGCCCGGATATTGCCCGCTTCACTGATACAGGTGATGCAGGTGATTAAGGTTTTGCTTACCGATTGCTCTGACTTGCTACGCCATCACGAATCCCATGATCGCGTATCCGATGAAGCTCAGGATCGCCGCCATGATACCAAAGGGCATCTGGGTGAAGGCGTGACGGAAGTTGTCACATCCGCAAGCCGCGGAGGTCAGGACCGTCGCATCGGAGTAGAAGCAGATGTGGGATCCGAAAACGCCAGCGGAGATGCAGGCGCCTACGACCAGAGGCATGGATACGCCGATGTTGATTGCCAGCGGAATGATGATCGGCAGCGCGATAACGTACATGCCCCAGTTGGTGCCGGTGATGAACTCGGTGCAGGCCAGGACCAGGAAGATAATCATCGGCGCGGTGGCCGGCGTCATCACGTGGGTCGCGGACTCGATACACCATGCGGTGAATCCGATGGTTTCATTCATGTCCGCAAAGACGAAGGCCATGACCATCAGCATCAGCGGAAGGATCATGTTCTGGATACCTTTGATGATGATGTCCCAGAACTCCATGGCGGACATGAGGTTCTGCGCCATGTACATGACGAACATAACTGCCACGGTGGTCAGAACACCCATCTCCATGTCGGTGTCGAAGATGATGGTGGCGACGACCAGAACGATGATCGGCACGAAGAAGTTGAACATGTGCGGATTCTTCGGGATTTCCATCTCCCCTTCCTTATCACTTGCCAGGATGGAGATCTTGTCGGAACCCTCCGGTGCCAGCGGGCCGCCGTCAGCGACACGCTTATAGGCCGCCTTCATGGGGCCGATCTTCGGGATCACGCCGATGATGACCAGCGGTACGATCAGGGCCGCGATCCACGCGTAGAGATTATACGGAATGGTCTTGACGAACATCGCGACCTCGCTGGCGTCTCCGTCCTGCCATCCGTTGGCCACCAGGATCCGTCCGCAGAAGACCGCCCAGGTGGTGATCGGGATCAGCACGCAAAGCGGTGCGGCGGTGGAGTCGCAGACATAAGCCAGCATTTCACGAGGTGTTTTGTGCTTGTCCGTCAGGGGCGCCATGCAGGAGCCGACGGTCATGGAGTTGAGGTAGTCATCGATGAAGATGATGCAGCCCAGGATCCATGTCCAGATCAGCGCCGTCTTCTCCGTCTTCGCCCGGGCCGACGCCCACTGTCCGAAAGCGTAGGCTCCGCCGGACCGCTCGATCAGGGAGATGATGCCGCCCATCAGTCCGCAGACGATGATCAGCCAGGCGATGTCCTCACTCATCATCGTGTTCAGCAGGGATTCGCTGAAGGTCGCCAGCACGTTGTCCCCGGGGGATGAACACATGATGAATCCAACAACGGCGCCGATGGTCAGCGCCTCAATGATACGTTTCGTCGCAAAGATGTACACGATCATCAGCAGCGCCGGAATCGTACACAGCGCGCCGAAGTTTGCCGGATCCTCCGGCAGGAAAAAGTTCATGATAAATGCTGCAATAATGATGATCGCCGCAATAGCCAGAGACTTTCTCGCGTTGAACGTCGCAAGCTCATTCGCGATGATCTCATTTTGCTCTTTCAGAGACATATCGTACCTCCTTCCCAGCAGAAATGATAAATGATAGATGACAAAACAATTATAGCAATTTTCAGTCTATTGTCAATGTTTACCATTTTGGTAGAGTATAGCGGTGACGCTGTGTCGCAATGAAGTGCCTTGGGGCAGGGCCGCACCCGCGCAAAAGCAGGTAAAACCGATCGAGTAGGAGGCGGATGATTAATTCATCCGCCGTCCTCTCACACCACCGTACGTACCGTTCGGTATACGGCGGTTTCAATAGTT
>CACXCQ010000152.1 GCA_902766185.1 uncultured Eubacteriales bacterium | reverse complement strand
GCCATTACTTCGCAGATCAAACAGCTGGAGGAGGATCTGGGGGTCCTGCTGTTCGACCGGGTCGGCAGGGGGATCCAGCTCACGGAGGCCGGCAGAAGGTTCAGGGATTACGCGGAAAGGCTGGTCAAAGCAAGTGAGGACGCAGATGCCTTTGCGCTGGATGAGGAGGACCCCGAAGGGAAGCTGATCATCGAAGCGACCTCGTCGGTATCCATCGGGATCCTGTCGAAAGTCCTCTCTTCGTTCCACGAGAAATACCCGAAGATCGAGATATCGGTGAGGCTTTCGGAGGATACAGACGTACTGATCGATCACGTGAGGCAGAACCGGGTGGATTTCGCGGTCTTTCTGGCGCCGCGGGAGCAGTATGAAGGCTGCGCGCTTGCCGCGGAGAGAAAGGAGATCTTCCGCTTTGTGACCTCCGCCTCGGACCGGCTGGCGAAAAAGAAAAAGGTCCCTCTGGAAGAAGTTCTGGACGACTCTTTCGTCTCCGCCTTCATCTCCGAGGACAAGGAGATGCGGAACGAGTACGTGGTGGAATCCTATCTCAGGCAGCAGGGATATGACGTCCGTTCAGCCGTGGAATTCGGTACGATCGCATCCGTTGTCAATTACATCAGATCCAGCAGCGGACACGCCTATCTCCCTCTCTTTATGATCGAAGAGGAACTGAAGCGAAAAGAGCTTTGCGTCATAGATACTGAGCAGGTCGACATCCATGAATACGTACAGGTCATCTACTCGTCTACCCGGTGGATCAGCCCCCAGATGAAAGTGTTCGCAGAATTCATGAAAGAAGTTCTGGATCCAAATGAACAATAAAAGAGGAGGGAAGCGATGAGATTCGAACGCAAACGGTTTGACGAGCTGACGGCTGAGGAGCTCTACGAGATCCTGAAGTCCAGAAATGAGATCTTCGTGATCGAGCAGGAGTGCATTTACCAGGACTGCGACGACCGGGACTACGGCTACCACGTGTTCTGCAGAGACGAAGCGGGAAAAGTTGCCGCGTACATGAGGATCTACGAGATCGATGAGGAGCCGGACGTTATTCTGCTCGACGGCCAGGCGATCTGGTCGGGGAACCTCACGGAGGAACAGATCAAAGCGGGCATGAAGATGCCGGATTATCACGACGCGAACGGAGCCGGCGCGGCGGGTACCGACGCGCAAGACAGAGAGAGCGCCCGCACCGTGCAGATGGGCCGGGTCCTGACCCTGGAACACGGCAAGGGCCTCGGCAAGATCCTCCTCGAGGAAGGAATTCAGACGGCGTGGGAGCAGATGGGCGCGGACAGGATCTTCATCGAAGCGGAGGACTTCGTGGAGGGATATTACACAAAGGCAGGATTCGTCCGGACGTCCGATGTGTTCCTGAAAGACGAGATCCCGCATATCCACATGGAACTGTGGAGACAGGCAGACTGATCAAGGAGGAAAGATTATGGTATACGTACATCTGGCGACAGGTTTTGAAGAGGTCGAAGCGCTGACCACCGTCGATGTGCTCCGGCGCGCAGGAATAGAAACGAAGACCGTATCGATCACCGGAGAAAAGCTGGTGGTCGGGACCCACGATATCCCGGTGCAGGCGGACCTGCTTTTTGAAGAGGCGGACTACGATTCCTGCGAGATGATCGTTCTGCCCGGAGGACTTCCCGGAGCAACGAATCTCGGAGGACACAGCGGCCTGACGGAGCAGATCAGATCATTCGCAAAGGCAGGACGGGCCGACAAGAAGGTCGCGGCCATATGTGCTGCTCCCATGGTCCTGGCGGACTGCGGGATTTTGGACGGCCTGGACGCAACGATCTATCCCGGCATGGAAGAGAAGCTGAACGGTGCGAACCCAACCGGCGAAAACGTAACGGTCAGCGGAAACATCATCACCGGCAGAGGCCCGGCGCTGGCCATGGAGTTCGCGCTGAAGCTGGTGGAAGAATTAAAAGGGACAGCCGTGCGGACAGCAGTCGCCGAAGGACTGCTTTACAATTAATTTACAATTTGAGGGTATTGAATTTTACCGGAAACCATGTATGATTGCAGTATCAAATCGAACCGGAGACGAGGAGAGGTGATACTGTGATTTTTTGTGTTGAAGACGACCGGGGCATACGCGAGCTGGTCGTGTATACGCTGCAGACAGCAGGATATGAAGCGGTTGGGATCTCCGACGGAGAGGAACTCTTTCGCCGGCTTCAGACGGAACAGCCGGAGCTGATCCTTCTGGATATCATGCTGCCCGGAGAGGACGGCATTTCCATACTCAAGAGGCTAAGGTCCGGAGCCGGTACCGGAGATATCCCGGTCATTATGGCAACGGCGAAGGGGACGGAGTATGACAAGGTCATCGGGCTGGATCTGGGCGCCGACGACTATATCGTGAAACCCTTCGGCATGATGGAGATGGTCTCGCGGGTGAAGGCGGTTCTCAGAAGAACCGCCAAGGAGAACAAAGAGCAGATCCGGGCCGGAGAGATCTGCATGGATCTGGGGAGCCGTCAGGTCAGCGTTTGCGGAGAAGCTGCGCGGCTGACCCTGAAGGAATTCGATCTGCTCAGGCTCCTGATGGAGAATCAGGGCAGGGTGTACTCGAGACAGCAGATCCTTGACCTGGTATGGGGCGTCGACTTCATCGGGGAGACCCGGACGGTGGATGTGCATATCGGGACTCTGCGGACGAAGCTGGGGACCTGCGGCGAATACATCGAAACAGTCCGGGGCATCGGATACAGAATGAGAGGCAGCCAATGACAAGAAAAGTTTTCCGATATATTGCCGTCGTCGCGGTGTTCGTTTTTCTGGCAGCGCTGTTTCTCATCATGGGCGTAATGTACAGCTACTTCACGCAGCTGCAGACCACCCAGATGAAAGAGCACGCGGCGCTGATCTCCCGCGGGATCGACCTCAACGGGGAGGCGTATTTTGATGATCTCGCGCCGGAGGAGTACCGAATCACATGGATGGATGCTGACGGCACAGTCAAATACGACAACCAGGTATCCGCTGACAAGATGGACAATCATCTGGAGAGAGAAGAGATCCGGGAGGCCATGAAGACCGGCGAAGGAGAAAGCTCGCGCTACTCCACAACACTGATGGAGAAGATGTTCTACGTCGCGCAAAGGCTGGACGATGGGAGCATTCTGCGGCTGGCCGATGCGCAGCGATCGATCCTGGGTCTGCTTCTGGGGATGCTCCAGCCTTTGCTGATCATCGCTCTGATCGCGCTGGTCCTGTCGGTCGTTCTCGCCTATCGCCTGTCCAGGAGGATCATTCAGCCCATCAATGCGCTGAACCTGGACGACCCGGAAGGGGAAGGTATGTATGAGGAGCTGGAGCCGTTCCTGAACCGGATACAGGATCAGAAGGCGCAGATCAGCATGCAGGAAGAGTCCCTTCGCCAGAAGAAGGAAGAATTCGAGACCGTGACGAAAAACCTTCCGGAAGGAATGCTGCTGATGGACGCGGAGGGAAAGATCCTGTCGATGAACCAGGCGGCAGCGGAGTTTCTGGGAATCGGGAGCAGATCCGTAGGGGAAAATATCAGCGGGCAGCGCGAAGCGCAGGAATTGATCCCCTTCATTGAACG
>CACXCQ010000151.1 GCA_902766185.1 uncultured Eubacteriales bacterium | reverse complement strand
CGGTGCTGGCGGATCCGGAAACGGTCGGGGCGGGAAGTCCGCTGATGGCCGTGGGCGGATGAAGGGCCTGGAGGCCCTGAAGACACTCGCTCAGGAACAGCAGAAGAAGACGGAAAAACCGGAAAAGCCGGATAAACAGAACGAGGCCCGGTTGCGGGACAGCATCACCGCCATGGCGGAGGATCTTGGTGTGGGCAGGCCCACGCTGACGGACATCATCGCGGAGCTGAAGAAGCCCGCCAGAGACCCCAGAGAGGACGCGCCTCCCGTGGTCTTCCGAAACGACGTGAAGTCCTTCGATGATCTGATGGAGGGTATGGAACTCGAGGGAACCGTCCGGAACGTGGTGGACTTCGGCGCCTTCGTCGACATCGGCGTGAAGCAGGACGGCCTGGTGCACATTTCCCAGATGAGCCGCAAATACGTTTCCCATCCGATGGACGTGGTGGCAGTAGGCGATACCGTCAAAGTGAAGATCCTGTCCGTGGACAAGGAGCGGCAGAAGATCTCCCTGACTATGATTTTGTAGGACTGATTGGCCGGCCAGGATCCGTTCGAAAGGCCGGCCAGATTTGCGCATGGGGCACGATTTGACAGATGCGTAGGTAACAGTGCCCCATGACTTCCGGGAATCGTGACCTATAATGGGGCACGGTTCAGAGAATCCGTAGGTAACAGTGACCTACGGATTTTTCATTTCGTGACCCATCTTTGCGCGATCGAAAAATGGGTTTGACATGCTGCGGAACATGAGTTAGAATAGGACAAAAGAACATATGTTCTTTTTTGGGGCGGGAGAATAAATGGGAGAGAAGGCGATGCGACGTGAAAAGGATCCAGCGGAATATCGATGTTGTCTGTACATTTCTCGAGGGGGAACCGCCGCTGCCCCACAGGTTCCGGATCAGGGACCGGAACGAGGAGCTGCACGTATACAGGATCAGCCAGGTTTTGGATACGGTGAAGGAGAAGATACTGGGGGACGATATCTGGACGTACAAATGTCAGGGGGTGATCGGGAATCAGGAGCGAATCTTTGTGATCCAGTACAATATGCGCCACGGCAGATGGCAGCTGGTGAAGATCTGAGCGCCGCTACGGGCCGGAGCGGGGTGTAGCCGCTGGCCGGAGCGCCGGGTCACTGTCTGGAGTCGCTGATCTGCACCAGAAGCAGGGCAACGAACATGATCACGCAGCCGGTGATCTCCCGGCCGCTCATGACCTCGTGCAGGAAGATGGCGCCGCTGAGCACGGCGAAGACCGATTCCAGACTCATGATGATGGTCGACATGACCGGCGGCGCGGTTTTCTGACCGAAGATCTGCAGGGTATAGGCGGCGCCGATCTCCAGGATCCCGGTGTAGAGGATCGGGATGCGGCAGTCGATGAGGGAGGAGACGGTCACCGTTTCGAAGGCGAAAGCGCACACTCCGGACAGCACCGCGGCGACGACGAACTGCAGGAAGGACAGCTTCATCGGGTTGACCTGGTCCGCGTAGTGATCGATCAGAATGATCTCGATGGCGGAGAAGAGGGAACTCATCAGGACCAGCCCGTCGCCGAGCTCGAGGTGCAGGAACTCCCCGGCGGAACCGGTCATGCACAGCAGGTACAGCCCGATCAGGGCGAAGGCTATGCAAAGCCAGGTCAGGCGCCTGATTTTGCGCCGCAAAAAGAGCATGAGGATGGGCACGAGGGCAACGTACATGGCGGAGATGAAACCTGCCTTGCCCGCGGTGGTGTAGACCAGACCGATCTGCTGCAGGGAGCTGAGGCCGAAATTCGCAAGGCCGGTCAGCAGGCCGGCTTTCAGCAGCGTCCGGTCGCTGAAGGGCATGACCGCCAGACCCTTGCGGGCAGTGTAGCGGTCGTAGATGAAAATGCAGGGCAAAAGGACGATGGAGCCGATGGTGAAACGCGCCAGTCCGAAGGTCATGGGCCCAACGTAGTCCATGCCGGTTTTTTGGAACACAAAAGACACCCCCCAGATCAGGGCTGCCAAAAACAGTAGCGCTTCTCCTTTTAATTGTTGCTTCATCAGACTGTTTGACTCCATATCGGCATTATCGCATTTTGGCGGCGGTTTCGCAATCCGGGAACCGGAGAAAACTTTGTGGATTTACTGCGGCAAATGATGTTACAATGGTGCGGTAAGCAGATAAGGAGGAAAACTGATATGAAGAAGTTTATTATGGAACAGCCATTCCTGGAGATCTTCCCGGAGTCGAAGATCGGTATTCTGGTGTGCAACGGGATCGACAATCACATCAAGGAAGAGGACAAGTACGCCGATTTTCTGGCGGAGTGCCAGAAGCTGGCGGCGAAGCACATCGAGAATCCGGAGTTCACCAGCAATCCGATCATCCGGACCTGGAGAGACGCCTTCTATAAGTTCAAGACCAAGAAGGGCGCCCGGTGTTCCATTGAGGCCCTGCTGAAGCGGGTGGCCAAGGGAAATTCCATCGGAACGATCAATCCTCTGGTGGACATCTACAACGGTGTTTCCCTGAAGTACGGCGTGCCCATCGGCGGCGAGGATATTGATAAATTCGACGGTGACAACCGGCTGACGGTGGCCGATGGCGGCGAGGAATTCGTGACCTACGGCAGCGACAAGAGCGAGCCGCCGTATCCGGGTGAGGTGGTCTACAAGGACAATGCCGGCGCTATCTGCCGCTGCTTCAACTGGAGGGAATCCGTCCGGACCATGCTCACCGAGGAGACTACCAACGCGTTCATGATCATCGAGACCGTGGCCGGCGAGAGAGCAGACGTGCTTGACCAGGCTTTGGAAGAGATGAAAGAAATGATCGAACGGGAGCTGGGCGGCAGCGTGACGAAGCACATCGCCAGCCGCGAGGAACCGGAAGTCGTGATCGAGGAGTAAAAACGGAACGTGAGATACAGCAATATTACCCGAGGAGTCTTTCTGCGGCGCCCGAACCGGTTCATCGCCGAGGTGGAACTGGACGGCCATAAGGAGACCGTGCACGTGAAAAACACCGGCCGATGCCGGGAGCTTCTGGTGCCCGGATGCGAGGTGTGGCTGACGGCGCCGGGAACGCCGGGCCGGAAGACGAAGTACGATCTCGTGGCGGTGCGCAAGTCGGACGGGGTCCTCTACAACATCGACAGCCAGGCACCCAACAAAGTGGTTTTGGAATGGCTGCAAAGGCAGGAGGGTCTGAAGGTCACGCCGGAGTACACCTACGGAGACTCCCGGGTGGATTTTTATATGGAGAAGATCGACGGCGGCGGAGGACCCTGCCGGTATCTGATGGAGGTCAAAGGCTGCACGCTGGAAATCGGCGGGGTCGGCTATTTTCCGGACGCGCCCACGCAGCGGGGCGTGAAGCACATCAGGGAGCTGATCAAAGCGAAGAAGGAAGGCTACCAGGCGATCCTTGGTTTTGTGATCCAGATGGACGGGGTGACGGAAGTCCGTCCGAACACTGGCACGGATCCGGAATTCGGCATTGCAATGGCGGAGGCTGCAGAAGCCGGCGTGGAGATCGCGTTTTTCACCTGCCACGTGGAGCCGGACAGCCTGGAGATCACGGCAGAGCTGAGGGCCTGAGCGAACCGGCGCAT
>CACXCQ010000150.1 GCA_902766185.1 uncultured Eubacteriales bacterium | reverse complement strand
GCATCGTCTGCGGTCCCGGTGTACCGGATCCGCTCTCCGTACCCTTCCAGCAGGTAGATCACATCCTCCGGGTCCATGCCGAATTTGATGGACAGATAGTCGATGTCCCGGCCCACCGTCACATAAAGATCGAACACGGCCGTGTGGTCCTTCACGTCCCTGCCAGCCAGCCGCCGGAGTTTCTCCAATGGTGCACTCATGCTCCCGCTCCTTTTCTCAAAGAAACGGCAGGCTGCGTTCCTGCCTTTCGCATTCCCGCGCCCGCCGTACCGATCCAATACAGATATCTTACACGCGCTCCACGCCCAGGCCCGTCTTATGGCCGTTCAGCTTCACGGTGTCCAGATCATCCTTCGCTTCGATATCCACTGCCAGGGTCTCCTTCATGATGTAGTCCCTGTGCTCCTCAATCGCAGCCTTCACCTCATCATCCGCGTCCACGAAGATCTTGATGTTGTCCATCATCTCGTAGTCGTTTGCCTTACGCATCTGCTGGACCTTGGAGATCAGCTCTCTCGCCAGACCCTCGGAGGCCAGCTCCGGCGTGATCTGGGTGTCCAGAATGGTGAACACGCTGCCTTCCATGGCGACGGCGAAGCCTTCCTTGGCGTTGATCCGGACGTCGACCATATCAGGAGTTATGTCAACAGACTCTCCATTCAGGTCCATGGCGATCTTTCCGTCCGCTTCCAGAGCAGCTACCGTCGCGGCCGGATCTGCCTTTGCGCAGGCAGCCCCGAAAGCCTTGATATTCTTGCCCAGGACCGGTCCAGCCACCTTGAAGTTCGGCTTCAGGGAGTAGTCCATGTACTCGTCCAGGTTCTGGCAGAACACCACTTCCTTGATGTTCAGCTCTTCCTTGATCAGCGGCGTCAGGTCGGCGATCACCGGCTCGTAGGCGCCGTCCACCAGGACCTCCTGCAAAGGCTGGCGAACCTTGATCTTCTCCTGCTCACGCGTTCCTCTGCCCAGGGTGACCAGCGTTCTCACCAGGTCCATCCTCTCCTCTACCTTGTCGTCGATGAGCTTCTCATCGCAGGAGGGGAAGTAGGACAGGTGCACGGACTCGCCGCCGGTGAGGTTCACGAACATCTCATCGGAAAGGAACGGCGCGAAGGGCGCAATCAGCTTCGTCACGCCGATGAGGATCTCATACGTGGTGGCGTAGACTGCCTTCTTGTCTTCCGTCAGCTCCTCGCCCCAGAACCGGCGCCGCGCGCGGCGGATATACCAGTTGGACAGATCTTCGTTGACGAAGTTCTGAATGGCGTGGGTGGACTTCATGTGATCGTAGCTGTCCATGGACGCCGTCACGTTCTTCACCAGGCGGTTGTACTTGGAGAGGATCCAGCGGTCCAGCTCAGGACGGTTCTCGTAGGGGATCAGCAGATCCGCGGAGTCGATCTGGTCCTGATTGTAGTACAGCACGAAGAAGTTGTATACGTTCTTCAGCGTTCCGAAGAACTTGCCGGCGATCTCCATCAGGCCCGTCTCGTCAAAGCGTGTCGGGGACCATGCCGGAGAGGTGTGCAGCAGATACCAGCGGGTCGCGTCGGCGCCGTACTTATCCAGCCTCTCGAAGGGGTCGACCGTGTTGCCCACGTGCTTGGACATCTTCTTGCCTTCCTTGTCCAGGATCAGGTCATTCACCAGCACGTTCTTGTAAGGAGACGTGCCCTTGATGAAGGTGGAGATGGCCATCAGGGAGTAGAACCAGCCTCTCGTCTGGTCGATTCCCTCGCAGATGAAGTCGGCCGGGAACAGTTCCTCGTCGAACTTGTCGCTGTTCTCAAACGGGTAGTGCCACTGGGCGAAGGGCATTGCGCCGGAGTCGAACCAGCAGTCCATGACCTCCGGGATCCGGTGCATGGGCTTGCCGCAGACCGGACAGGTCAGGGTCACGTCATCCACATACGGACGGTGCAGCTCGATGCTCTCGTCGATGTCCTCGTTGGCCTTTTCCACCAGCTCCGCGCGGCTTCCGATGCACTCCAGGTGGCCGCATTCGCAGCGCCAGATGGGGATCGGCGTGCCCCAGTAACGGTTTCTGGAGATGGCCCAGTCCTTGACCTCTTCCAGCCAGTTGCCGAAACGCTTCTCACCCACGAAATCCGGGAACCAGTTCACTTCGTTATTGTTCGCCACCAGCTGATCCTTCAGCTCGCTCATGGCGATATACCAGCTGGGCTTGGCGTAGTACACCAGCGGTGTGCCGCAGCGCCAGCAATGGGGATAGTTGTGCTCCAGCTTCGCCTTGGCGAAGATCCTGTCCTGCTCGGCCAGCCACTTGATGATCTCCACATCCAGGCCGTCCTCCATGACGAAGCGGCCCTTCCAGGGGGTGTCCGTATAGCGGCCGTTGCCGTCTACCGGCTGCACAAAAGGCAGGTCGTACTTGCGTCCGCACTGATAGTCGTCTTCACCGAAAGCCGGCGCCGTGTGGACGATCCCGGTTCCGTCTTCCACGGAAACGTAGTCCATACAGGTGACGTAGAATCCCTTGCGATCGACTTCACAGAAAGGCATCAGCTGTTCGTACTCGATGTACTCCAGATCCTTGCCCTTCATCTCTTCCAGGACCTCATACTTGCCTTCTCCCAGGGTGCGGTCCGCCAGGGCCTTGCCCACGTAGAAGATGTTGCCTTCCTCATCGCCTTCCAGCATCCGGACCTTCACGTAGTCGATGTCCGGGCCCACTGTCAGGGACACGTTGGAGGCCAGCGTCCAGGGCGTGGTGGTCCATGCCAGGAAGTACTCGTCAGCGTCCTTTCTCTTGAACTTGGCGGTGATGGTGTTGACCTTCACGTCCTTGTAGCCCTGCGCTACCTCGTGGGAAGCCAGTCCCGTCTCGCAGCGGGGGCAGTAAGGCAGGATCTTGTGGCCTTCGTAGATCAGTCCGGCCTTGAAGAATTCCTTCAGGATCCACCATCCCGTCTCGATGTAGTCGTTGTCCAGGGTGATGTAGGGATCGTTCATGTCGCACATGTATCCCATGCGGCTGGACATCTTCTCCCACAGGCCCTTGTAGGTAAAGACCGAGTCCTTGCACTTCTGGTTGAATTCCGCGATGCCGTACTCCTCGATCTGCTGTTTGCCTTCGATCCCCAGCTGTTTCTCCACCTCGATCTCCACCGGCAGACCGTGGGTGTCCCATCCGGCCTTGCGGTTGACCTTGAAGCCCCGCATGGTCTTGTAGCGGTTCACCGAATCCTTCAGGGTCCTGGCCATCACGTGGTGGATGCCCGGCTTGCCGTTGGCCGTCGGCGGCCCTTCATAGAACACGAAGGATGGCTGTCCCTCTCTGGTGCTGACGCACTTGTCCAGCAGGTCCATCTCATCCCAATGCTCCGCCTGTTCTGTCTGCAGCTGGGCAATGGGTTTGTCCGATAAGTTTTTGATCATGTCTCTCCTCCGATAAATAACAACGTCCCTGACAATAAAGTCAGGGACGATCATAAACAACCGCGGTACCACCCTGGTTACGGGACCATCATCCCGTCTCTCCATAACTACCGGGATCTGCGTGTCAGAGACTTCGATATCTATAGATCCCGATATGAGTGTTCGGCTCCCAGGTGATCTTCACGATCCGCTTCCTTCCTCACTCTCTCAGCCTTGGAGTGATTCTCTGTAGGACGCCCGCGGGGCTACTGTCCTGTTCATCGCCGTATGAAATTCACACCTTGCCATTCTACCTTGCAAAGGCAGGAAAGTCAAGAGTTTCTTCACCGCTTCTTCCCGCGGGAAGCCATGTATGCCTGTTCCTCTCTGCGGCGCTTGGCCATGACTCTTCCGATGACCCACACCACATAGATCAGGGCGCAGGCCAGCAGGAAGATGACCGTGGTCTTCGTGTCGCCGGTAAATCCGAGCATCCGCGCGAAAAACAGCGCGCCCAGAATGTAGACCCAGAACAGTATTATCTTTCCGATAGGTCCGTCAAACATCGTTTCACCACACCTTCGTTACTTCAGTTTCACTACCATCTCGCCGGCCTTGACCTGCTGGCCCTCCCGGACGTAGATCTTATCCACCGTGCCGTTCATGGAGGCGAGGATATTGGTCTCCATCTTCATGGCCTCGATGACCGCGATGGGCTGCTTCTCCTTCACCTCTTCGCCTTCCTTCACCAGCACCTTCAGGATGGTGCCCGGGATGTTGGCGCCGATCTCCGCGGGATCCTCCGTATCCGCGTAGATGATCTGGGAGCCGGACTGCACGATGGAAGCCGCTTCATCCTTGATCTTGACGGCGCTTCTCAGGCCGTTGACCTCGAAGACCACATCGCGGAAGCCTTCGTCGTCGATCTCACGCGCGTTGGACAGGCGGACCACCAGCTCTTTGCCCTCCCGGACCTTGATCTCGCAGGTCTCGCCTTCACGCAGTCCGTGGAAGAAGATGTCGCTGCCCATGAGGCGGAAGTTCCCCTTCTTCTTCAGAGCGTCCAGATAATCCTCGAAGACCTTCGGATAGAGCGCGTAGCTCAGGGCTTCCTGCTCGGTTCCTTCCAGGCCGTGCTTCTCTCTCAGCATCTGCTTGATGCCGTCGAAATCCTCGTCCGGCAGCATCTCGCCGGGTCTGCAGGTGATGGGCTCCTTCCCGTGGAGGACCAGCTTTTGCAGCTTCTCCGGGAACCCGCCAACAGGCTGTCCCATCATGCCCTCGAAGAAGGAAACGATGGAATCCGGGAAGTCGATGTCCTTGGCCTTCTCGTAGATGTTCTCCGGCGTCAGGTCGTTCTGCACCATGAAGATGGCCATGTCGCCCACCGCCTTTGAGGACGGGGTGACCTTGACGATGTCGCCAAGCATCTCGTTCACGGTCTTGTACATGTCCTTGACTTCCTGGAACTTGTGTCCAAGGCCGAAGCTCTCCACCTGGGATTTCAGGTTGGAGTACTGTCCTCCCGGCATCTCGTACTTGTAGATCTCCGCGGAGCCCGTCTGCATGTCGGATTCGAACTCCTTGTACACCGGACGCACGTCTGCCCAGTAGTCGGAGATCTTCTGGATGCCGTCCATGTCCAGACCGGGATCCCGGTCAGTGCCTTCCAGGGCCGCCGCGATGGAGTTCAGCGCGGGCTGGCTGGTGAGGCCGGACATGCTGTTGAACGCCGCGTCCACGATGTCCACACCGGCTCCGGCTGCCATCATCAGGGTGGCTACGCCGTTTCCGCTGGTGTCGTGGGTGTGCAGGTGGATGGGGATGCCGATCTCGTTCTTCAGCGCCGTGATCAGCTTCTGGGCCGCCATGGGCTTGATGAGTCCGGACATGTCCTTGATGCCCAGGATGTGGGCTCCCCTCTTCTCCAGTTCCTTCGCCATGTTGACGTAGTACTGCAGACTGTATTTATCTCTCTTCTCGTCCAGAATGTCGCCGGTGTAGCAGATGCAGGGTTCCGCCAGCTTGCCCTGGTTCAGGGTCTCGTCCAGCGCGACCTCCATGCCCTCCAGCCAGTTCAGGGAGTCGAAGATCCGGAACACGTCGATGCCGGAAGCCGCCGCCTCCTTGACGAACCGCCGGATCACGTTGTCCGGATAGTTCTTGTAACCCACGGCGTTGGCGCCGCGGATCAGCATCTGGAACATGATGTTGGGGATCTTCTCCCGCAGGGTCGCGAGCCGCTCCCAGGGGGACTCGTTGAGGAAACGGAAGGCCGTGTCGAAGGTGGCTCCGCCCCACATCTCCAGGGAGAACAGATTTCTGCCGTAAAGCGCCACTGCCGGCGCGATCTTTTCCATGTCCACGGTCCGCACCCGGGTGGCCATCAGAGACTGCTGCGCGTCACGCATGCTGGTATCCGTCATAAGCAGCTTCTTCTGGTCGTTGATCCAGGCCACGACGCCCTCGGGACCCTGCTCGTCCATCAGCTGCTTCGTTCCCCGAAGCGGGCTGATCTCGGCCGGCTTGATCCGCGGGAATACAGGCACGTTGAAATCGGGCTTCTGGCCCTTGTTTCCGTTGACGAACTTCTCACCCAGGAATGTGAGGACCTTCATCTCCTTGTCTTCCTTGGGCTGGGAGTTCAACAGCTGGGGATGGTCGGCGATGAAGCCGGTGTCGCATCCTCCCGCCCGGAAGACCGGGTGGTTCAGCACGTTCAGCAGGAATGTCCGGTTGGTCATGACGCCCTTGACGTTCATTTCCTTCAGGGCTCTTCCCGCCTTGTTGGCCGCGTCTTCAAAGCGCTTGGAGAAGGCGGTGACCTTCACCAGCAGGCTGTCGTAGTACGGAGAGATCTCCGCGCCCACGAAGGCGTTGCCCGCGTCCAGACGGATGCCGAATCCGCCGGGGCTGGTGTATTTGGTGATGACGCCGGTGTCCGGAGCGAACCCGTTCATGGGATCCTCCGTGGTGACACGGCACTGGATGGCGTAGCCACTGGGCTTGATCTCGCTCTGGCGGATGTTCACCTGCGGCGAATCCAGGGCGTACCCTTCCGCGATCAGGATCTGGGACTGGACCAGGTCGACGCCCGTGGTCATCTCCGTCACCGTGTGCTCCACCTGGATACGCGGATTCATCTCGATGAAATAGTGGTTCTCGTCCTTGTCGATGAGGAACTCCACCGTACCGGCGTTCCGGTAGTTCACGGCCTTCGCGATCTTGATGGCGTCAGCGCAAAGCTTCTGCCGCAGCTCTTCCGAGATGTTCAGCGCGGGAGTGAACTCGATGACCTTCTGGTGGCGTCTCTGGATGGAGCAGTCACGCTCGTACAGATGGACCACGTTGCCGTAGTTGTCGCCCAGCACCTGCACTTCGATGTGCTTCGGGCGCTCCAGGTATTTCTCGATGAAGATATCGTCGATGCCAAAGGCCTTCGCCGCCTCGCTCTTGGCGCTGGTGAACTGGTCCTTCATCTCTTCTCTGCTTCTGACGATCCGCATGCCACGGCCGCCGCCGCCGGCTGCCGCCTTGAGCATCACCGGATATCCGCAGTCCTCAGCAAAAGCCAGGGCCGTCTCCATATCCGGCACCGTCTCTGTATTGCCCGGGATCGTGGGAACGCCCACGGAATTGGCGATGATCTTGGATTTGACCTTGTCGCCCAGATTGTCCATCATGTGGTAATCCGGTCCGATGAAGACGATCCCCGCCGCTTCGCATGCCTTCGCAAAGGCTGTATTTTCCGCCAGGAAACCGTATCCGGGATGGATGGCCTCGATGCCCTTGGTCCGGGCCAGCTCGATGATCTCGTCCATGGCCAGATAGGCGTCCACAGGGGCCTTGCCCTTGCCCACCTGATAGGACTCGTCTGCCTTTGTCCTGAACAGCGTATTCTTGTCCTCATCGGAATAGATCGCTACGCTCCGGATGCCCAGCTCCTTGCAGGCGCGGAAAATACGGATGGCGATCTCTCCCCGGTTAGCTACGAGGACACGCTTGAATTTTCTTTCTTCTGCCATAGTTTATTACTCTCCTTTTCACCGCTCTCCGCAAAAAATACGAAAAAGCGATACAGTTGATATATTGTACCACTTTTTGTCCTCAGTTTCCACATATTTCTCCGCATGGAACGCATTATTATTCATCCCCGTCCTGCCTTTGCTCCAGCAGCCAGAACCTGCCCCGGCGAAAGTCGATGAGCCCCTCCCGCTTCATCTTGTTCAGCTCGTTGGACAGCGCGCTGCGGTTCACGCACAGATACTGGGCCATCTGCTCCCGGCTCATGCCGACCTGCACCTCGTTGGTGCCGGACTTCTTCGCCAGGATGTTGAGGTAGACCATCACCCGGTCCCTGAGGCCCCGCTCCGCCAGGATCTCGATCTTGTTGCTCATGCGGATGTTGTCGTCGGCCAGCATCTCGATGAGGGCGGTGCGGAACTTGTCCCGGTATCCGGACTTCTCCAGGGTGTTCATGGAAATGCTGAGCACCCGGCAGTTCTCGTTGGCCACCAGATCGAGGGGGGACGTTTTCTTCGGGGAAGCCGCCACCTCCAGGGCGAAGAAGGCCCCGGCTTCGTAGACCGTCATCAGGTGCACCTCCCCGTCCGGGTAGGTCTTCTCTCCCCGCACGCTGCCGGACTCCACCATGAGCAGGGCGTTGATCGCATCTCCCTGATGGGCGATGAACACACCCTTTCCGTAGGTCCTGGCGCTTACGTTCAGCTGCTCGAACGCTTCGATATAATCGGATTTCCGGATGTGCCGGAACAATCCGCTGTCGATGATCTTATCCAGATAGTTGTATGTCATATCAGTCCTCGACTTTAACGTAGTACTGGTCCTTCTCGGCATCGTAATAGACGGTGCCCTTCTCCTCCAGATTCTGCTCAGCCCCCTGGTCGGAGATCTGGTCACTGCCCACCGACTGGGGGTCGTCGATCTCCCGTATGGTGTTCTTATTGATGTCCACGTTCCAGTTGATGACGACGGCGAGCATCATCCCGACGGCGAGGACGAGCATCACGTCTGCGATGCTGCTGGTGCTCTCCATCGGGTTCACATCTTCTTCGTGTTCGTATTGCTCCTGGTGGAGCCTTCCCGCTCCGGACCGCCTGATCATATGTATCCTCCCGCCTTCTGCGCACCGTTGAAGCCGGCCGCCGCGTTCATGGCCGCCTGCCGGGCAATGGCCACTGCGTCCTCCTTCGTGCTGCCCTGGCGCACCGCCTGCAGGTATGCCGCCTTATAGGCGTTCGTCAGCAGGGCTTTCCTGGTGTCGTCAGCCGGCTTCTCCGCCGGGCCGTTTGCCGGGGCCTCCGCTGCTTTATTCTCTTCCCGGATGCCTTTGTTGACCGCCTCCAGGGTGCACTCCATCAAGGTCTCCAGCATGGACATATAGTTTCTGTACCAGCGTTTGCGCACGTTGGAGATCACCAGCGCCACCGCCGCGCAGGCCAGGCCTGCCACCGTAGTATCAAAGGCCATCAGCAGCGACGTGGAAAGCGTGTAGGTGTCCCCCTGTCCAAGGGCGATGATGCCGGGCCCCAGCGGGATCAGCGTCCCCATCAGCCCAAGCATGGGACCCACCTTGGCGATCAGGTCCGTCCGCCGGGTACGTCCGTCATAGAAGTCCCGCTCCTGGGCGATCAGCCGCACCGCCAGGCTCTCCCGCATCATTTCCGTCAGCTGCGGGTGTTTCGTGAGCTCCGTCAGCGCGTCCTTCTGTCTGCGCAAAAGCTGGCTGTCCTCGATGGTTTTTGGCAGTTTGGCCGCCGGTGTGCGTTCGATCTTGTCCACCATCTCCGGCATCTTTTCCTTCAGATGCCGATGCTCCATGAAGATCTCGCAGATCAGCGTGCCCAGCAGAAACAGCGTCACCGCTGCCAGAAGCACCAGCAGGATCATCACCGGGATCTTCAGCCCGTTTGACATTACGCGAAGGGTATTGGAAAGCCCCTCCTGAATTAAACCACCCATTGTTGAACAAGTTCCTTCCTGACAAATGAAAATGAGCCCGCCCCGGATCTCATGCTTGTGATCACATCGGGCTGGGCCCATACACTTACTCATTTCCGGAACTGCACGTATATAATATACCAAATTCCGGGTCAGTAATATGTTGTTTTGACAACTTTTTTGCTTATTTCACCTTGACCTTGAAGGATGTCTTCGCCGTGGCTGCGCCGTAGAAGCTGTTGTCCTCCGCGCTGACCTGTACCTTAACGGTGTAAGTCTTACCCTTCTTCAGGCCCTTCTTCACCGTGACCTTGCCGTTGGAGGCGACGGAGATCTTCTTGTTGCCGGAGATCCTCTTATAGGTCACCTTGCTCTCTGCTCCGCTCACCTTGAAGACCTTGCTTGCCTTGAAGGTGGTCTTTTTCGCCTTCACCTTGACCTTTACGGTCTTGCCTGTCGCCTTCAGCTTCTGGGCCTGCTTCACCACGATGAATGTGGCGCCGCTGACATCGGAGCAGAAGGGCTTGCCGCCGGCTTCCGCGATGGGCGTCTTGCTTCCGTCCGGATTGGCGACGTTTCCTTCCATGTCCGGAGCGACCATCATGTAGTAGCCGCCGGCAGCTGTCTGTCCGTTCACATCACCGAAGAGCGTCTCATCGGAATTCTCCAGATCGTTGCGGACGTATTCGGTGGCGAGGACGCCGTTGGGCACTTCGTACGCGCCCTCAAGAACGGCTCCGGCTACCGCGCTGGACTTGGGCAGGAACGCTCCTGTCTGATCGTAGATCTGCTCATAGCTGAACTTCGTGTAGATGCCCAGATTGCCGTTTTTATCCGGTGCCGCGAGGTAGATCTTCGTAAGACCTGCCTTTGGGATACCCTGATCCTCCGCGATCTGCTTCAGGCTCGTGCCGGCCTTCACGTTGATCACGTGCCACTTCTTTCCCCAGTTGCCGAGGTACTTGACGTAGGTGGGGTCGAATTCGCCCCCGATGGCCTTGAACGTCTGATCCGTATACTGCTCGGTGATCTTAGCGCTTCCCTGGGGCGCCGGATCACCCTTCTCCAGAGCCGCTGCTGCTGCAGCAGCCTCATCCGCTGTGTCGTATACATATACGTCACAGGTGAAAGCTGATCCCTCATCCGCGAAGGATACCGCTGTGACCGCGGCAAAGCATACCATGGCCAGCGCCAGCGAGACCGCCAGTGCCAGCGTCTTCTTCTTGAATGTGTTCATTGATTAACCTCCTTGGTACAATAATTCCTGTCCTTATTGTATCCCCTTTTCCCCCGGCCTTCCGTTGCCGCACGAACCCGAAAAAAGAACTTCGTCTTCGCAACAACATTTTCTCCCGGCGTCCGTTACTGCACCGGCCTTCCGTCCACGGCGATCTGGTGCGCTCCTCCATCCCGGGGGATCCAGAAGTAGAGGGTGTGGTCGATGTCACCATGCCTGGTGCTGAAGGTGTCGCCTGTATCGAAGGTGTAACCCACGTTGGGCCCGATGCCCTCGTAGATCAGCCGTCCGTCCATGGTCACCTGATGGACCTGATCCGCCGCCCAGTCCGCAGTGGACAGGGCGAAGAGGGAGTAGTTGTCCGACATCCAGGTCCGGTTTCCTCCGACGAGAATAGCGTTCTCGTTTTCGTACTCGAAGACTGGATCGCTCTCGTTGTCCTTGTGCGTTCTCGACTTGGCCCGCAGACTTCCTCCGGTGATGGACATCTTCGTGGCGTAGACCGCCCGGTCAAGTCCGGAGCCGCCCTTGTCGATGTAGGAGGATATGGTCTCGGCATGAGCCGCGTAGCAGATCACCTGCCCTCCCGTCTGGGAGTACTCGTTCACACAGAACGCGAAGACATTGTTCGTATCCGAGACAGCGATCAGCGTTCCGCCGCTGACGGTCAGGTTTCCGGAGCGGTCACCGGT
>CACXCQ010000149.1 GCA_902766185.1 uncultured Eubacteriales bacterium | reverse complement strand
TACGATTCCTTCCGCTGGCACCAGTGGGTGCAGGAACTGGATCTAAATAAAGACCATGAGCCCTTTGACGGGCCCATGGGTTTTGCCATTATCGGGTTTTGCAGCGAACAGGGGGTACGCAGAAACAAAGGCAGGGTCGGAACGGCGCTGGCCCCGGACTACATTCGCCGCCAGATGGCCAATCTTCCGTGCACCTTTGAACAGTGCGTCAAGATCTACGACGCGGGGAACATCCTCTGCCAGGAGATCTCCATGGAAGAGGGCCAGCGGCTCCTGGCCGAGGCGGTGGCAAAGATCCGGGCGCTGAATCTCTTTCCCATCGTGCTGGGCGGCGGCCACGAGACCACCTTCGGTCACTACATGGGACAGCTAACCAGCATGGAGAAAAAAGGAAAGCCCGACATCGGCATCATCAACTTCGACGCCCACTTCGACCTGCGCCCCTACGACAAGGGCAGCTCCTCCGGCTCCATGTTCCGCCAGATCGCGGACATCTGCCACGAGCGGGGAATGAAGTACGGATACCTGCCTTTGGGCATCCAGAAGCACAGCAACACCGTGAGCCTCTTCCGCAAGGCGGAGGAGCTGGGCGTGAATTACGTGCTGGCCAGGGAGATCCAGAACGGCGCCATCACCAGCGTGCTGGAGAAGGTGGACACCTTCCTCTACGGTCATGAGAACGCCTACATCACCATCTGCACGGACGTGTTCTCCTCAGCTTTTGCGCCGGGGGTCTCCGCCACCCAGTCCATCGGCCTGGATCCGGAGACGGTCCTTCCGGTGATCAAGCACATCATCCGCTCCAGCAAAGTCATCGGCCTGGACATCTGTGAGATCTCGCCCCGGTTCGATCAGGACGACACCACCGCCAGCCTGGGCGCGGTGATCATCTTCTCCGCCGTGAACACCATCTGCAAGCTGAAGGGCCTGGGCATCAACACGGAAGCGGACTTCTACGGCTGACGGCCCCGCGCCCGAACCGGCGACTTCATCGCGCCGGCGGCATCACAGGTCCTGAAAATCCAGGATCTTTCCGGCGCCGTCCGCCATTGCCTTCTGGAACACGGATTCGGCGCAGATGATATCTTCCACACTGATTCCAACCGCCCCGGCGAGGATCTTCTGATCATCCGAAACTCGTCCGGCGGTTTTTCCTATGATGACGTCGCCGATCTCCCCTGCGATATCGCTCATGGTCAGGTCCTCCCACGCAACGCCGCGGGCGTCCGCGCTGTCCTTTCCGCCTTCGTTGTACCGCTCCAGCGCGCACTCCGCGAAGTCCACGAACCAGTGGTCGAACATACCCACGGACTTTCTGGTCAGCAGTTCACACACCGTGATGACCGTCACGCCCGGACCAGGTTTTCCATTCTCCAGAAGCGGGCGGTCCGCAGAGGTGGCGTAGACGAGAATGTCCGTCTCCTGCAGCGCCCGGGTGTGGTCATCGATCCCCGAAAACTCGATATCCGGATAGGCCTGCCGACCCTTCGCAATGAACTCCTCTCTGCGCTGGGACGCCAGATCGCAGGCGATGACCCGGCGGATATCCGGCATGGTCCGAAGGATCATCTCCATGCTGGTATACCCCTGCACGCCCGCGCCGACAATGCAAAGGCTGGTGGATCCTTTGCGCGCCAGATATTTGGCGTTGATCCCGCTGACGGCGCCGGTCCGAAGATCCGTGATCAGCGTCCCGTCCATGATGGCCTTGGGCATGCCCGTTTCCGGGTCGTACAGGATGATCGTTCCGATGGTGGTGGGCAGCCCGTACTTCTTCGGATTGTCGTTGTACACCGACACCACCTTCACGCCCGCCGTATCCCCGTACTTCATGTAGGAAGGCATCGAGTTGATGTGCCCGTTGTGGTACGGGAAGCAGGGGAGGATCAGCTTGCTGGGATTGTTCGTGTTGCCCAGAGCGAACTCCTCGATGGATTTTTCCGTCAGTTCCAGCGCCTCCTGCCCGTCGATGTACCGGGCGACTTCATTTCTGCTCAAAAACAGTACCTGTCCTTGTTTCATGGCCTTACGTCTCCTTTTCTTGTACTTTAGTACAAGGATTATACCATTTAAAAGGAGAGGGGTTCAATTTTTCTGTGAAGGCAGGTTAGCAATTACACCCGCGAACCAGTGTGGTTTTCTTTGGCAAAAAGCCCGCCAATCATGTATAATTATAAGCAATAATTGTACCGTATTAAATCGATTGGGAGGTGCTGCGATGAAGAGAAAGATGGTTACAGCGCTTCTTTCGCTGACGCTGGCGCTGGGCATGATCCCGGCGGCGGGCATGACAGCCTTTGGAGCGGAAGGCGCGGGGGATTCCCGGGACAGCGCGGGCTACGAGGTGAGCGGCGACATCGGTGAGGTGTTCGATCAGCTCGAGCCTTCGGCGGAACCCTTCGACTACACCGATCAGTCCATGGCGGCACAGGCAGAGGGCACGGAGTATCCGGCTTCCTTTGATCTGCGGAACGTGGACGGCAAGAAATATGTGACGAAAGTGAAATTCCAGAACCCCTTCGG
>CACXCQ010000148.1 GCA_902766185.1 uncultured Eubacteriales bacterium | reverse complement strand
GGCATCACTGGTGTATACCAGACACCGCAGGGGTATTATGTAAGAGATTGCGACGTGGAGGAATTCGACAAGGAATTCCCGCCTAAACAGAAACTGAAGCTGCCGGGGCAGTTATTCTAGACGAAACGAAGGCAGGGGGCCGAGAGAAGCACTATCGGCTCTCTGTCAATTCAGTATGCAGGGAGGCATTGCTTTAAGCGATGCCTCCTTTTGATGTGCCAGTTGCGTATGATTATTCTTTTGGTTCGACGTCGTCTTTCTTGCCAAGCACTTCGTCAGCTTTTTCTTTGATCTTTTCGTCAAAGTTTGTCTTGTCCAGAACGTCATCGACCTTTTCTTTGAGCTTGTCATCGACGCTTGTCTTTTCGAGCGCAGTATCGACGACATCGTCGGCTTTGTCTACCAGATCCTTTACCTTGCCCTTGATTTCATCGTCGAAATCCGTCTTGTCCAGCGCGTCGTTGGCCTTTTCCTTCAGGCCCTTCGTGCCTGCGATGATCTTATCATCAATATCCGTCTTTTCCAGAAGATCGTCGGCTTTTTCTTTGAACTTTTCGTCGATGTCCGTCTTTTCCAGAGCGTCATCCACTTTGTCTTTCAGATTTTCAAGAAAACCCATGTGTATTCTCCTTTCGTTATTAGAAATTTATGCCAATATTATATTGCATCAAAGGATGCAAATCAATACATCAGAATGATAACAAATAATTGACGGAAAGCCTTTTTTGAAGGTAGAATAAGTTTGTTGGACGGGAAGATGGAACCATGAGGGGATCCATGCAGCAACCGGGTGAAAAGCAAAGGCAGGTGCAACAATGAGTCTGAACATCAGCCGGAACGAAAACACGTTAGAACTGGCCGGCACCCTTAATGCGGAAAACGCGCCACAATTCGAGTCGGTAATTGATTCCGTTATCGATACTTCCGATTCACTTGTCATCGATGTGAAAGATCTGGAGTATATTTCGTCTGCAGGTTTACGGGTGCTTCTTAAGGCACACAACGCTTTATCCGGAGCGGGAGGACTGAAACTTATTAACGTGCCCCAGTTGATCATGGAAGTGTTCGAGATCACAGGTTTTACGGAGTTCCTTTCTTTGGAACCGGCTGAAGAAGAGGTCGCGGGCACATATTACAGGAAGATGAAAGCTTCTGATATCCCCGCTGTTAAAGCGCTGATCGAAAGAGCATTATTAGACGAAAAAGTGCAGTTGATCCATGAGGATTTTGAAAACGAGGCATGGCTTGAAAGCTATGATCTCGATTACTTTACCAGTATCGTGGAACATAGTCATGCCTATCTGATGTTCGAAGATCAGACGGACACCCTTGTGGCCTCAGGATATATCAAGCTTAGCGATGATGGCAAAAGCTCATTTGTAGGCATGCTGTTTTCCGATCCGGCTTTTCGTCATCTCAGGCTGGGAAGCAAGATGCTTGAGATCCTGGAGAACGATCCGTTCGCACAGGAAACGAAAAAGGTCGTTTTGCATTCCTCTATGTCTGCGTATAAATTCTATAAGAAGATGGGATACGATTTCCCGAATGGCAAATATGAGTTGATGCAGGAAGAGGATGATACCTACGGAATGGCTCTGGAAAAGAATCTGTGAAGGATCTCTTGCAGATTCTTTTTTTAGAGATTTGTCCGCTCAGGATAAAAAGAGAAGGAATAGATCGAAGTGGAAGAGGAAAGTCATGATACTGTATATCGATTCATGTGCGCGAAAGGACTCCAGGACCCGGCGGCTCGCGTCGGCGCTTCTGGAGGAACTGGGAGGGGAGGCCACGACGGTCAGACTCGCGGATATCCGTTTTGAAGCATCCGATGAGGCCTTCCTGGATAAGAGAGATGAGCTGACAGCGGCCGGGGAGTTTGACCACGAGATGTTCCGCCTCGCCAGGCAGTTCGCCGCGGCGGACACCATCGTGATCGCTGCTCCCTATTGGGATCTTTCTTTCCCGGCGGCGCTGAAGCAGTATATGGAGAAGGTCACCGTCAATGGGATCACCTTCGAATACAGTCCGGAGGGGATACCGATGGGGCTTTGCAGAGCGCAAAGGCTGTACTACATCATGACCGCGGGAGGAGATTATGCTCCCGAGGAATACGGGTACGGCTACATCGAGGCCCTGGCCAAAGGCTATTACGGCATCGAGGATGTAAGGCTGATCAAGGCCACGGGTCTTGACATCTATGGCGCTGATGTCGAGGCGATACTGAATACGTGCATCGAACAGGAGGTAAAACATGCTTGCGGTATATTCCACAGGTAGTCTGGTATACAGCATAATCAACTGGATCGTTTACGCCATCGCGTATTATTTCGTTCTGAAGAAGATCGGACTGAAGCGGTGGGCATGCGTTCTGCCAGTCCTGGCAGAGTGGCAGCTCTCCAAGGTGCTCTTCCGGAGGATGCGGACCTTTTACCGGCCCTTCGTGGTTGCGCTTGTGCTGCTGATTTTCGCTATATACCTCGGGCAGGACCAGCCTTTGGGATGGGTCTACCTGGTGGTGGCGCTCATCGTCTGGGGGATTTTCCTGATCCGGCTGTACTGGCGGCTGGCTAAAGCCATGGGAAGGGGGAAACTCTTTGCGATCTGCCTGATCATTTTCCCGCTCCTGTTCCTGCTCATCATGGGCCTTGGGAAGAGTGAATACCAGCCTTTGCAGCTGAAGCCCATCAAGGACCACGGCAGGATCGGAAATGGCCTGCGCAAGGGTGTGCTGGTGCTGGTCTCCGCAGTGGAGATCGCGGTGCTGGTGCTGGGCGCGGGATTCTTTACCGTACAGACGATGCCACCGGAGATGATGGTAAAATTCGATACGGCGGATTTTCATAAGAAGACGGACAAGATCGTAAGCGACGGACAGGTGATCAGCCGGGAGGACGCCATGGGAGAGGCCGTGGCGAAGGTGAGCGATATGAAGCCCAGCCGGGAGAAGTTCTTCCCGGACCACTCCAAGGATGAGAGCGTGGTGGTGCTGACCTATATCGTGGGCTCCAACCTGGAAGGAAAGTATGGCCTGGCTTCTGCCAACGTGGACCAGATGATCGACGCGACGAAAAAAGGTGACGGTGTTACCTTCGTCCTGGAGACCGGCGGCGCGAAACGCTGGTTCACCAAGGGAATGGAGGACCGCAGCTACGGCAGATACGAGATCAGTGGGGGAGAGCTTACGAAAAAGCAGGACCTTCCCGCAGATACCTGCATGGCGGAGGAGGAGAGTCTCTCCGACTTCCTGAAGTGGGCGAAGAAGAACTATAAGGCCGACCGGTACATGCTGGTGCTGTGGGATCACGGCGGCGGCGTGGCCATGGGGTACGGATCCGATGACCTGAATAAGAGGAGCGGAGAGGATACGAACATCATGCAGACCTCCGAGGTCATCAGCGCCATCAGCAAGGCGGGGATCCGCTTCGATGTGGTGGGCTTCGATGCATGCCTGATGCAGGATCTGGAGATCGCGGCGGCGCTTGAGCCATATACCGATTACTACCTGGCTTCTGAGGAGACCGAGGGCGGCTACGGCTGGTTCTATACCGATCCCTTCGGGAAGATGGCGGAAGACCCGGGAATGTCCAGCGAGGATTTCGCGGTGGCGACGATCTCCTGCTATGACCAGCTGAACACGATCGTCAAGGATGAGGACGGCGAACCGGATACGAGAGCGACCCTCTCCTTCGTGGACACCACGATGGCGGTTCCGGCCTACGAGGCCTTCACGGAAATGCTGGGGAACGTGGATGCGGCTGTCCGGGAGGATCCCGAGGCTTTCGCCAGTGTGGCGGTGGCAGGAACCAACGCGTATAACTTCACGGATAAGATGCAGATCGATCTGATCGACTTCCTGACGATCCTGGGAAAGACAGATCTGGAGAATCGGATCTGCAGCGACGAGGAGATGGAGGAACTGGTCCACAAGGTCCAGGCCTGCGTGCTCTACCGCAATAAGGATGCGGCAGAAGGTATTCAGGGGGTCGCCTTTGCCTTCCCGTATCAGAATATGTGGTATTACGATGACACCCATAAACAGCTGAAGAAGATGTCCATGAAGGAGGAGCAGTCCACCTTTGACGTCATCTTCAGCATCATGGCTGCACAGAAGAAGGAGGCCATGAAGGATCCGAACTACCAATCCGACACCCTGAACGAAGCGCTGAACAACGGCGGGGATCTGAACCTGCTTCTGGAAGCTGTGGCTCCCACGGATTACACCGAACAGAACTGGTACGTGAAGGGCTTTGAGGATTACGACACGGCAGAGGCTCTGGTGGACATCCCGCTGAAGGAGACGGCGGAGGGCTATCAGATCGAGGCGCCGGAGAAGACCTGGAACATCATCACGGACTGCCAGACCATGGTCTACCGTGAGACGGGCAAGGACGGACAGCGGGTCTATCTGGGAAGAGACCACATCGGTTCTGAAGACGCGGAGGGCCATCCGCTGATCTCCATGGACGGAAACTGGGTCAGCATCGGCGGCCAGACGGTGTGCTATGAGGCGGAGCCTGTACGGGAGACGAAACAGGGCGACGTTTATTCCGGTCTGGTCCGCGCCAGACTGAACGGCGAGGACGATATCATCCTGCACGTGGAGTGGGATCCCCAGAGCGACCCGGATGTGCCCACGGAGGGGCATGTGACCGGCTACGAAACGGAGACGAACAGTCTTCTGTCTGGTCTGCTGGATACAAAGGGAACGTTGGACCTTAAGGGCGGCGACACGATCCAGTTCATTTTCGACACCTATGATAAAGAAGGCAATCTGGTGAAATCGGCGCCTTCCGGAGACAAGATCCGCGTGAGCAAGCAGAACCGGCTGAAGGTGGAGGATACCCCTCTTGAGGGCAGACTTTTGATCGGCGGGGTCCTTACGGATATGTACCAGCGGACCATGACCACGGAAATGGTGGAGCTGAGCGAGCCTGCCGCCGCGCAAGAGAACAGCCTTCTGGAAGGCGATAATCTGTCGATCCTGATGCAGCAGGTGGCGGACAGCGAGATCACGAAGTCGTACGAGGAGTACCTTCCGGACGAGGCACTGGCAAATGCGGAAGTCTTCGGTGAAGAGGATGGCAAGGCCTATGTGTATCTCAATACGGAGGAGTTCGTCATTCTGAAGGACACGGCTTATGAGATGTCCGGCGGGGCCGGCGAGGCGATCATCGATTACACCTGGACGGATGGCGGCATCAAACTGGAAAAAGTTGAGTGGAGCGCCGACGGCGGCGATCACGATAAATGGATGGAGGAGAATTTCCCCGAACCGTACCTGAAAGAAAGCAAAGCCTATGAGCCTTACGATGAGAACGGATTTCTGAAGCTGAACACAAAGATGATCGCAAAGGCAGAAGAGGAACTGGGTGTTCCTGTAGAAAGAGAAAACCTTCTGGAGATCGACACGGAGAAGGGCACCTACAAGATCCTGAAAACGACGGAGACCGGTTCGCCTGACGAGGACAATTACTCCTTCGATACTGAAACGATCGAGGAAGGAAAACTCAAATGAAAAAGAAAGCAGTATTGATCATCGCGGTCCTGTCCTTTGCCCTGGCCCTGTGCCTTGGCGGATGCGGAAGCCAGCAGGAGGCCGCGGGACCGGAGGAAGCTGTCATCGCGGATGGTCTTGCGAAGATCAGCGTGAAGGGAGAGACGGATCTGCCAGGCAATTTCTTCCTGTCCTTCGTGTACAGCCGGAATCTGATCATGCTGGACGGCAAGGGCAACATCGTGTGGTCCAAGCATGAGGAGCAGCCGGCCAAGGACGCGAACACCGGATTCTGGGATTTCAAGAAGCACGATGTGGACGGAACCACCTACTACAGCTACCACGACCAGAACTACAAGATGGACAACTACGGTCTGCTGGGATACGCGCCCGGTGAGCGCGTGATCATGGACGAAAACTTCAACGAGGTCAAGCGGATCACCATGGAGGCATCGGATGTGACGGAGAAAGGGCAGGGCGCGGACGGCCACGATTTCCTGATGATCGACCCGGATCACTACATCCTCTCCTGCTACGTAAAGGAAAAGGTGAAGAACGTTCCCGGATATCCCGACGGGACCAATGTCATCTATTCCTATCTGCAGGAAGTGCAGAACGGGGAGGTGGTCTGGGACTGGAAGACCATCGACTATCCGGAGCTGTACGATCTCATCATGACCGAGGCCACGCCCACAGCGAACGATTTCGCCAACGAGCAGGTGGACGCCCCGGACATCGTGCATTTCAACGCCATGCGGCTGGATGACGACGGGAACCTGATCTGTTCCTTCCGCCATCTGGACACGATAATGTGCCTTGACCGCACGAAGCAGAAGGATCAGATCAAATGGAAGCTCTCCGGCAAGGCTGACGAATTCGGCCTGACGGAGCTGCAGAAGACCGCCGGGCAGCACTACGTGACCGTAGACGGCAACGAGATCACGGTGTTCGACAACAACAACCGGGACGAGCAGACGGAGGTCCGGACCTACGTTCTGGATATGGACAAGAAAAGGGCGGACATCGTTCGGTCCTACGGCTTCCACAACAAGTTCTCCCAGGCCTGCGGCTCCGCGCAAAGGCTGGAAGGGGACGTGTATGTGATCGGCTGGGGCTGGGCCACCACGGACGCGGAATGCATGTCGGTCTATGATTTTTCCAAGGGAAAGAAATTGATGAGCGTTTCCCTGGGAGACCCCAAGAATATCACCTACCGGTGCGTATACTATTAGAAAACATGATCGGGGAGAAAACATGAATAAGTTCAGAATAGCCCTCATCGGGTACGGCAACGTCGGGAAGGCCTTCGCGGCGATGCTGACGCGAAAGAAAGATTACATCGAGGAGACCTTTGGTCTGACGCCGGTGATCACCTCCATCTGCACGCGGAGCAGAGGCGGCCTGATCTGCCCTGAGGGCATCGATCCGGCAAAGCTTACGGATGAAATGTTCGACAAGACCCTGGATGCCATGGCGGTCATCAAGGCGGGAGAATACGATGTGATGGCGGAACTGACGCCGATCAATATCATGACCGGGCAGCCGGCGACGGATCACATCCGGACAGCTCTGCTTTTGAAAAAACACGTGATCACGGCAAACAAGGGCCCCATCGCCTGGGCCTATCGGCAGCTTCGGGATCTGGCGAAGGAGCAGGGCGTGCAGCTGCGCTACGAGGCTACGGTGATGGACGGAACACCTGTGTATAACCTCACCCGGGAGACCTTGATGGGATGCCGGATCACGGAGGTCAGCGGGATATTCAACGCCACGACGAATTTCATTCTGACACGGATGGAACGGGGCGTCAGCTTCGATGACGCGGTGGAGGAAGGAAGACGGCAGGGGTTCGTGGAAGCGGACCCGTCCATGGACGTGGACGGATGGGATGCCGCAGCTAAACTGACGGCCCTCATGAATGTCCTCATGGATGTCGAGATCACACCGGATCAGATCCGGCGCACGGGAATCGGTGGGATCACGAAGGCGGATATCGACGAGGCGGCCCGGCAGGGAAAACGGATCAAGCTCATCTGCCGCGGGCGCATGGTGGACGGAGTGCCTGTGGGCACGGTCGAGCCGACTCTGGTGGACCGGGAGAGCCTGCCGGCGATCATGGATGCCACATCCTCCTACGTGACCATTGACACGGATCTGATGGGTGCAACCACCGTGATCGAGGAGCCTTTTGAACCGGAGATCGACCATACGGCTTACGGGGTGCTGAGCGATCTCCTGCGTATCCTGAAGGATAGATAAAAGGAGGTGGAAGGAATGAGAAAGGTGCTTGTGAAGAGATTTGCGGCTGCTGCGGTGATGGTGCTTGCTCTGTCAGCGCTGTTTGTTCTGGCCGGATGCGGTGCGGAAGGCGGTGACGCGGCAAAGGACAAGGCAGCCGATGCCGGCGCCTATGAGATCGGCTTCCGGTGCACGGTGGATCCGCAGGACGCCACTGTGCTGATGGATCGCCTGAACGAGTACCGCGTGGAGCAGGGCGCCCAGCCACTGAAATGGAACAGCGATCCGGAGGAAGAACTTCTGACTCGCGCGGCGGAGTTGGCGATCTGCTATTCGGATGTCCGGCTGGACGGAGAGCCCGGACAGGAGCTTCAGCGCGGCTGTTTTGAAGGGCCGGAGAACTGGGCGGAGGAGCTGCTGGCGGACGAAGACTTCTGCGCGAAGCTGTGCGATCCGGAGAAGACCAGCCTTTGCATAGGCATCATCGAATCCTGGAACGGCGGCTGCTTCGGCGCCCTGGACCTTTATCCAAAGGCAGGCGAGACTGAGGCCGCGGCGGACGGGCCCGGCTGGAAAAAAGACGAAGAAAAGGTCTTTCGGCTGAAGGCGAAGGATCAGCAGCTGAACCTTCGGGCAGAGCTGATGGATGAGGAGATGGAGCCCGTGGGCGCAGGGGATCTCTACGCTGGGGAATCCTATTATTTCGTGATCATCAACAGCGATCCGAACAACAGCGATTATGAGGAGGAGCTGGATGCAGGATACTGCAGTTCGGATGATCCGGAGACCGTGGCCATCGATGAGTACGGGGCGGTGACGGCGAAGAAGGCCGGTACGACCACCATCGAAGTCCGGCCGGCGGAGAACTCCGGAATACACTTGTCTCTTGAGGTAACGGTGCAATAGAAAGGAGAAAGACAATGCTGAGGAAATCTGTTTATGTTATCGGTCTTGCCGCTGTTTCGACCATTCTTATGGCCGCGCTTCTATCCGGCTGCGGAGACAAGGGCCCCCAGACGGCAACGCTGGCGCTGTCCTCCAATCCCACGACAGGGTATGCCTGGAGAGTGGAGCAGGAGCCGGAGATCTTCGACATCACTTCCGATTATGTGGAGGAACAGACAGATGGGGAGATCGCGGGCGCGGGCGGAACCGAGACCTTTACACTGACCCCGAAAGAGCCGGGATCGGCGACAGTCGATTTCTACTATGAGCAGGCATGGGACAAGGACAATGATCCCACTCACCTGACTTATCAGATCACGGTGGACGAGAATATGCAGATCGTGGTGGAGAGCCAGAGCGGCGATATGCCCGGAGATGAGTCGGAAGCGCCCGAGCTGCCCCAGATGGATATCCAGTAGGGCGGTATTTGACGGTATTTTACGGCTGACATTCGCAGTTATCACGGTGAAGAGGCATCGGGTTTCGCAGATCTTGAGGTGTTCCTCCGCATGCAAAGGTGCTATTATAATAGTGCCGGAAGGCAAAGTATAATGCAAAGGAGGAACTTGATATGAGACTGATCGGCAACATCATCTGGATCGTTTTGGGAGGCTTTCTGAGCTGGCTGGGATGGATCCTTGCCGGATGCCTCTGGTGCATTACGATCATCGGAATCCCCATCGGGAAACAGTGCTTCAAGCTGGCTTCGATCTCGCTGAACCCCTTCGGGAAGGAGATTGAATACGGAAATATGGGAACCTTCTCGTTCCTGGTGAATATCCTGTGGCTCATCTTTTCCGGGATCGAGCTTGCCATCGGCAACGTGATTCTTGGATGCGTCCTCTGTATCTCGATCATCGGGATCCCCTTCGGGAAGCAGTACTTCAAGATCGCGAAGCTCTCGCTCATGCCATTTGGTGCCCAGGTGGTTCGGGAGCACGTCATCTGAAGCGGCTTAAGGCGATATGGGAGCGCGCTGCTTGATGGCCGTATGGGAGCATGCGATTTAAGGCGCCCCCGGGAGCACGCGATTTAAGGCGCCCCCGGGAGCACGCCGCGCGGAAGCGGTGAGAATAACTTGCAGAGATGACGGTGACCTTCAATGGGTCACCGTCTTTTCGTCATGTCGACGGTCAGAGGGGTCACGGAGGTCTTCCGGAGGAACTGAAGGGTATGGATGTCGCTTCCCTCGGTGGCGTCCGCATCTGCGAACTCGGAATCGAAACGGAGCCGACAGGGCTTGCTCCAATCCCGCTCCGGCATCGGCTGAGCCTTGTAATAGGGGTGCAGCTCGAGGAAGGTAAACAGATAGTCCTCCGGCCCGATCTCTTCCTCGGGCACGTTCACGTTCAGCAGATCCGCATCCTCGGGCATGCCGTTCTCCAGAATGTACCGCAGCCAGTGCACGGTGGCCTTTTCGGCGCTGCGAAAGTTCAGATCCGCAAAGGCAGGCCATCGGTCGTCGTAATTCAGCACTTCCTGGGACATGGCCAGGGCAGGGACCTTCATGTCCACTGACTCAAGAGCTGCCCCCACGGTGCCGCTGCTGGTGATGGAGGTGCCGCAGTTGGCGCCGGTATTGATGCCGCTGACGGTGATGTCCGGCTTCCTTCCCTTTATTTTCGGCGCGATCTCCGCGATGCCATAAGCTGCCGCATAGCCGGGGGAACCGTGGACAGCGTAGGCCTCCACCATCGCATCCAGACCGATGTCGATCTGCACGATGTCGATGATGCCCAGGTCATCCGTGTGCGGATACGCTCTTCCCATCGCGGTCTGCTGCTTGTGCGGCGCGGCGATCACAACATCGCCCACCTTTAAGGCCGCCCGCGCCGCCGCAGCCAGGCCGGGGGAGTCGATCCCGTCATCGTTGGTCACAAGTATCAGAGGCTTGGATGCGTTCATGGGTCCGTTCCTTCCTTCTTTCTTTTTTTCTTTCGTTCGTTCTTCCTTCGATGCCGTTATGATACCACAGATTCACGTGCGGTGACAGGCTGCCAGGCGTGGGATCCGGATTCGGCATATCCGCCCGCGGTCGATTCGTGTTGATTTGCTTTTGAGATACGTCAATTTACATTTTATCATTGAGTACAGGCTCGATATCAGGGAAAACAGCCGTTATCCAGAGGGCAAAATGTTGATCTTCATTCAGGAACCGGAGATCAACACGATTTTTTCGTATTTCGTGTTGATCGACCAATGTTGCAATGAAGATCAACACGCAGGGGATTAGTGCGGACGATTACAGGGGGCTCAGACGATGGAATCGTGTTGATCTGCCTTAGGCGAAAGCAGATTTACACGATACTGATGGGCTGACGTTCGATCAAGACGAACAAATATTCGTTGACAGAGAACATAAGTTCGTGTTAAGATAATGCTGTCAAACGATACGGAAAGAAACACGGGGAACCAGAGAACTGGAGAACACGGTGAACCGTAAGTATAACAAAAGACTGGAGGCGTAATATGATACTGAATTACATGGACTATCAGATCAAACAGCTGGGCAGAAGAAGGAAGGCGACAGTGAGCCAGAACGGCAGGGAGATCCTTTCCCTGAAGGTCAAAGGCAGGTTATCCGCGGAGGAGCTGGTGGAGCAGGCGGGAAGGGCCATGCAGAAGGCAGGCCTTACCGGTCTCTACAGCTGAACGGCCCTCCGTTCATTACAGCATATACAGCGAAACGATCCCCGGACTGGTGGGGATCGTTTCATTTTGTGCATATAGGTTCGCGTTGTGCATATCGTTTCGCACAGTGCACGAAGTTTCACTGTGCAGTCAGCGCCGTTTCCATGTTCAACGGTGAGGGGACTGTGGTATACTGGTCACGGCAGCCGGTCGAAATAAGCAGCCGGTCGAAATAAGCAGCCGGTCGAAATAAGCGGCCGGACGAAACGAGGGACCATAGCCGTGAGATGCCGGTCCGATGGGAGGCAGACCATGAAAACAGGAAGCAGGATGAAGAACCACTGGCCGTTGCTGTTCGCCGCTCTGGCGGTGATCGTCAGCATAATTCTCGGCATCGCCGCGTCCAATTCGACGGACACGGGAGCAGCAATCGCCGTCGGCGTGATCATCTTCATGTTCCTGCTGCCTCTTGCCGGCGCGGTGATCGGCGGATGGTATGGCTGGAGGATCAGCTCACCGCTGAAGTGGATGCTGGCACCGGCAGTCTATGTGGCAACTGTTCTGTACCTGATCATCGGGGACCTGATATCCGATGCCGGATCGGTGGATATCGGATCCGACTGCTCTGTCGGTCTCTTTACCGGAATCGCCTGCCTTTGCGTCGAAATCATCGCCAGCATCATCGCGTGGCTGGTGAGAAGGAAAAGTATAGGATGATGATATCGTCTATGGTATAATGCGATAAAAATCAGTAAGGAGGCGAAAATGAAAAAATTATTCATGATGGCGGCCATCGTTGGCGTTGCCATGGCACTGGCGCTGGCCATGACCGGCTGCGGATCCGCAGAAGACGAAGCGGCGACGGAAGGCACCGGCGCAGACATCTCCAGCGTAGAAATAGACCTGGGTGATTCGACGATCTACAGCGAAGAGGACAGAAGCGCCGCGGCGGAGGTCGTCAAAACAGAATTCAGCAAATGGGACGGCTGCAAGCTGTACAACATCCGTTACGCAGGCGATGACGCCAGCACAGATGAGAATCTCAAATGGATGAACGAGCTGGCGGAGGGCCAGGACAAGGATGCTGCCTACACGGAGTGCATCGAATTCCTCTCCGACTTCCATTCGCCGGTGGAATCCGAGGAGCCTACAGCCTGGGAACTGGATACCGACTACAATGACTATCAGTGGTGGCTCGCCAGAGAAGACGGCGGCGAGTGGATCCTGATGACCAACGGATATTAAGCGGGGGCGATAAGCATGAGTTACACGGAACTGGTCAAAGAAATAAAGCTTGACGGGAAGCTTCTGGCCATCACCAGAGTGCACAGCGCGCAGGAGGAACTGACGGACAGATTCGGCTGCATCTATAAGACGCTGCCGAAGGTTCTCAAGGGAGAGACCTTTACCTTCGCTCTGGAGAACTGCAGCTGCTCCGGATTCGACCACAACACGGGACTCAGGGACGATATGCCGAATACGCCCGGCGGCTTCGGCGTGTTCCTGTCCTACGGATCGGACCAGCAGTGGACGCCCCCCGGGGAAAAATTCAAGTGCGATCCCCAGACCGCTGAGGCCATGTGGGACTGTCTCCCAAAGGCAGTGATGGACGGCTTTGACGCCCTGAAATTCGAGCCTTACCGGGAAGGGATGCACCCGGACATCGTAGTGGCGTTCTGCGATCCTGACCAGCTTTCCGCGCTGATCGTCCTCCACGGATACGACAAAGCGGAATACGACCGGGTCATCGCGACCACAGTCTCCGGATGCGCGTCCATGGTCAGGATCCCGCTGAACGAGCTGAAGAGCGAAAAGCCCAGAGCGGTGATCACGGGTACGGATCTGGCGGCGAGGAAGTTCGTCCCCGAGGGAGAACTGGCCTTCGCGGTGACGGGTCCGGAGTTCGATAAGATGCTGGCGGTCACGGAGGAGTGCTTCTTCCACTCGCCGGTCTGGAAGCCCGTGCGGAACCGTCTCAGAAGAGAAGAGCATCTGGAAGATGCCAAATTCACAGGCCTGGCCTGAACAGGCAGCCAATACACATTTCATCAGAAAGAAGGACTAATAAATGAACATCATCAGCAAATGGAATGAAACGAGCCTGATCCTGCGAATACTGGGCGGATTGATCGTGGGCGTGATCCTGGGACTTGCGGTTCCGGGACAGACATGGATCGCGATCTTCGGCGATCTCTTCGTCGGCGCGCTCAAGGCGGTGGCGCCGGTACTGGTTCTGGTGCTGGTCGCTTCCTCACTGGCTAACGCCAGGGGAGGCAACGCGAGACAGTTCCGCACCGTGATCATCCTTTACCTGCTCAGCACGCTGCTGGCGTCGATCCTGGCGGTGATCATGAACTTCCTCTTTAAGGTCACGATCCCCCTGGACGGCGTGGAAGTGTCAGAGGAATACGTGGCGCCCTCGGGCATGTCAGAGGTCATCACCAACCTGCTCCACAACATCGTGGCCAACCCGGTAGACGCACTGATGAATGCCAATTATCTGGGCATCCTGTTCTGGGCGGTGATCCTGGGACTGGCGCTGAAGTTCGCTTCCTCCAGCACCAAGAGCATGCTTTCTGATCTGGCCGACGCCATCTCCAAGATCGTCCGCTGGGTCATCAGCTGCGCGCCTTTCGGCATCATGGGGCTCGTGTTCAATTCGGT
>CACXCQ010000147.1 GCA_902766185.1 uncultured Eubacteriales bacterium | reverse complement strand
GGGCAGGTGGGTCAGTCCCCGTTCATGACCGATGCGCCGACGCGAGCGGTCATAGTCTTGGAAGAATCTTCGTCTTGATGACGGCTTCGATCTCGCGCATATCGATCGCGTCAGAGGCGTCATAAGTGTAGATCATGTTATCCCATTCCGTGATTCCGGCACCCTCGTACACACCGCGCCGCCATAACTGGTGGGCGCGGTACTTCTGATCGCCCATCATGCCGCAGTAATCCCAAAAGAATTCGGTTCTGCTCTGGTCGAGGAACGTGAAATCCGGCGCGAGTGTATACGCACCGATGTGGACGACCTGCTCGTAGCGAAACGGGATATCGTACCGATACAAAAATTCGGCGATAAGCAGTTCCGCCCGGGTTCTTACCTTCAGTCCCCGGCTGGTGGTGTGGATTTTTTCCTCCGGACGATAATCACTGATCTCATAGGGTTCCGAAGCCCATGCATGTTGCATTCTCTGAACTTCCGCAGCCTGGCGCGAGGCCTGAAAGCAGTCGTGCGGCAGGCTGCGATATGCCGGGTGCATCCCGGCGAAGATGTTCTCCTGGGAGTAACTTCGCAACTGATCGAAGGCGAAAGTCATGATTCGGAGATCGTGCTCGATTATCTTCAGTGCGCTCTGGGCATATTCTTTGTCGGCCAACGCGTACAGGAGCGGGGATCCGTCATAGACCCGCGACCTCTTGTATCGCGGTTTTCCGGATGCATCGTTACCGCTGCGGACTGCGTGCAATAATCGGACTTTGTTATTGCTTTTTTCACTGAGCAGCCGCCCCTCCGGACTCTGGTCCAATATCTTCGTGTAGATTTCTTTCTCGTGAGTCAGGATCAACACGATTTCCTCAGCCAGGGGCTCTATGGCAGACATTTCATACCTCCCACGTGTAGATTTCGGTCGCAATAATTTATATCAACATGGAAGCAGGGCATTCTCGTGTTGATATTCGTTTCTGGAATGCCGATCAACATTTGGCCCGCATGCAAAGGCAGGATTTTCTGCTTTTGCGCTTCTTCCGCGGAGACAAAATGTTGATCAGCTTTCGGTAAGAACAAATCTACACGAAATTCCAATATTTGTCAACCATAAACTGGATATTATTGACAAATAATGACAACTGCGCGAAAAGGACAGGAATCTGCATGAAAAAGGGAACGGAATTTCCCGGACACCCGCCTCGCGCCCGAGGAGAACTTGAAAAAGACACGCAACATAGGTAAAATGGAAACCGGAATGGAAATTATTGCATAAGCGTTGCGCAGCAGGAGCAACGGGGAGGCGAGCTGTGCTGATCGACAGGGTGCGGCAGACAATTCAGTCCCACGACCTGATCCACAAAGGCGACCACATCGTCCTCGGACTGTCCGGAGGGCCCGATTCGGTGTGCCTTTTTCATGTGCTTCGGCGGCTGGCGGCGGAGCTTGAGCTGACCATCCACCCGGTGCACATCAACCATGGCTTCCGGCCCGGTGCGGCGGATCAGGACCAGGCGTACGTCGAGGACCTTTGTGCAAAGACAGGCCTTTCCTGCCGCGTGTTCACCGTGGACTGCACCGCGATGGCAAAGGAGCAGGGAATGACCAGCGAGGAGGCCGGCCGCAAGGCGCGCTACGATGCCTTCGTACAGACGGCGCGAGAAATTGCCGCTGCCTGGGTGGAAGGCGATGCGAACCGCGGCGGCAAGACAGAGAGCGCCTGCGCGCTGTCCGCTCCTCCCCGGGTGCGGATCGCCGTTGCCCAGAACGCCAACGACCAGGCGGAGACGATCCTCCATCGAATCATCCGGGGAACAGGAACGGACGGTCTGTCCGGCATCGCCTATGAGCGAATGGAGCGTGGGATCCCCGTGATCCGGCCGCTGCTGGATGTGCCCAGGGATGAGATCGAAGCTTACTGCGAGGAGAACGATCTGCACCCGGTGACCGACCACACGAATAACGAGCCCATCTATACAAGAAATAAAATCCGGCTGGAGGTCCTGCCTTTGCTGGAAAAGAACAACCCCAATATCATCGAGACCCTGACCCGGCTGGGACGCATCGCGGCGGCGGACCGCGAATACCTGTGGGCGCAGGCGGAGAGTGCGTTCAGACAGATCCGGCGCCCGGAAGGATCCGGGGATTCAGGTGCCGTGGCGCAGAAGGGGTCAGAGGAACCAAAGGGTCCGGAGGGGCCAAAGGACCAGGAAGCCCCGGAGGTGGTCCTCGATCGGGCAGAACTGGCGCTGCTTCCGGATGCTATCCGGCACCGGGTCATTTCTAAAGCGTTCGGCGAGGTCGGACTTGCCAGCGACATTTCCGAGGAGCGTCTGCGGGCGGCGGACGCCATCATCAGCAAAAAGCAGGCTCCAAAAACGGTCGAGTTTCCAAGAGGGCACCGACTGACCGTGTGCAAAGGGCTGGTCATCTTCCGGTGAAACACTTTTCTCGCCTGAATCGTTCGAAATAATTGATTATATCGAAAGAAAGCGGTATAATTCGTACGAAAGGGGTGAGGCTCTATGACAGTAATCACAGCAACCGAACTGAAGCTCAATCTGGGCAAGTACCTGAGTCGTACGAGCACAGAGGAGATAGGCATTACAAAAAACGGAAAACTGGTCGCCCGGTTGGTTCCGGCAAAGGAGTATAAAGCGGATTCGCTTATCGGTGTTTTAGGGGCCGGCGCGTTGCCGAAGGATTTCGATGGCGATTACAGGGAGTTGCTTTGGGATATGAGGATGAGAGATTATGAGAGTCTTGATTGATACAAATGTTATATTGGATGTCCTGTTCGCAAGAATGCCGTTTCTCCCGGACTCCATCACAGTTCTTCACATGTGCGAGGATGGATTCGCAGAGGGGATGGTAACCACTAAGACCCTTGCCGACATCTACTATTTTCTGAGAAAGCAACTGCATGATGAAGGGAAGGCAAGAGAAGCGATTCGCACGATTCTGCAGATGGTCACAGTTTGTGATGTTACCGATGCGAACATTCGTGAAGCTCTCGCCACGAAAAACAGTGATTTCGAGGATGCGATCGCCGCATCCTGCGCAAGGCATGCGAACTGTCAGCTGGTCATTACTCGCAACAAAAGACACTTCGAAGGGATGGGCATCAAATGTCGTACCCCGGAGGAGTTCGTTATCTGACCGAGACCCGCACATCTATTTTGTGAATTATTCACAGAAACTACATATACCTTCGTTGAAAAACCTGTGGCTTCGTGATAGAATTACGGAGTGTATTTGTGCCGTGGGCACAAAATAACGCGTCAAGGCATACCAGGAGGAAAATAGTTTGAACAAACGAGGGAAAAATATAACCGTATGGCTCATCATATTCGTTATGGTGATCGGTTTCATATGGTTTTTTAATCTGGACACGACCCCGGAGATGAAGGAGGTCAAGGAATCCACCATGATCGGCTACCTGAAGAGCAATGAGGTAGAGAGCATTCGGGTGGAGGAGACCAAGCTGACCGCGGAGCTGAAAACGGGAGACAAGGTCTTCGCCTACGTGAACAGCGCGGTGGACATGAGCTTCATTTACGAGGATTACATCATGCCCCAGGTCAAGGACGGCAACCTGAAGCTTTCCAGTCCGGCGCCGAAGAAGGAGTCGATCTGGCTGAGCCTGCTGCCCTCCCTGATCATGGTCGGGCTTATGGTGTTCCTGTTCTGGTTCAACATGCACCACAGCAGCGGAGGAGGCGAGGCCATGTCCTTTGGCAAAAGCAGGGCCAAGCTTCAGAAGGGCGACCAGAAGAAGATCACCTTTGCCGACGTTGCCGGCCTGAAGGAAGAAAAGGAAGAGCTGGAGGAGATCGTCGATTTCCTGAAGCATCCGGCCAAGTATAACAGTCTGGGAGCCCGGATCCCGAAGGGCATCCTGCTGGTGGGCCCGCCGGGAACCGGTAAGACCTACATTTCCAAGGCCACCGCAGGAGAGGCGGGAGTTCCCTTCTTCACCATCAGCGGTTCGGACTTCGTGGAGATGTTCGTCGGCGTCGGCGCCTCCCGTGTGAGAGACCTGTTCGAACAGGCCAAGAAGAACGCTCCCTGCATCGTCTTCATCGATGAGATCGACGCGGTGGGGCGTAAGCGTGGCGCTGGCCTGGGCGGCGGACACGATGAAAGAGAACAGACGCTGAACCAGCTTTTGGTCGAGATTGACGGATTCGCGGAGAACACGGGTATCATCATCCTGGCGGCGACCAACCGTCCGGATGTACTGGATCCCGCGCTGCTCAGACCGGGCAGATTCGACCGGCAGATCGTCATCGGCCGGCCGGACATCGTGGGAAGAGAAGAAATCTTCAAAGTCCATTCCAAGAACAAGCCGCTGGAT
>CACXCQ010000146.1 GCA_902766185.1 uncultured Eubacteriales bacterium | reverse complement strand
TTCACGGATGTTCCCGCGCCAGGGCAGCTCCGTCAGGTACTCCACGGCATCGTCATCGATGTACTTGTCCATGCCGAAGCGTTCATTATATTTTTCGATGAAAAAGTCGATCAGGGCGGGGATGTCATCACGCCGCTGGGACAGGGGCGGGATGTTGATGGGGAAAACGTTCAGCCGGTAGTAGAGATCCCGGCGGAAGCTCTTGTCCTCCACCATGTCCTCCAGCCGCCGGTTCGTAGCGGAGATGATCCGCACGTTCGTCTTGATGGGCACGGTTCCGCCCACCCGCATGAACTCTCCATCCTGGATGACCCGGAGCAGCTTGGCCTGCATGTCCAAGGGCAGCTCTCCCACCTCGTCCAGGAAGATCACGCCGTTGTCCGCCGTTTCAAAAAGGCCTTTCTTGCCTTTGGTGTCCGCACCGGTGAAGGCGCCCTTCTCGTAGCCAAAGAACTCGGACTCCATCAGATTCGGCGCGATGGACGCGCAGTTTACCTTCAGATAAGGGTACACCTTGCGGCCGCTGTTGCGCTGGATCAGGCTGGCGATCCTCTCCTTACCTACGCCCGTATCTCCGGTGATCAGCACGTTGCAGTCGTATTTCGCCACGGTCATGGCATCCTCCAGCACCGCGTTCATCTCCGGGCTGGACACGATGAAGTCTCTGGTCACCGAAAGGTTCTGGTTCCGGTAGCGTTCCTTCATTTCCCGCTGATAAAGGGATTGCCTGCCTTTGCCCGGCCGCTTGTCGCGGTGCAGCAGTCCTCCCTGGAAATACGGGGCCAGCTCCCGCACCAGCTCGAAGTCGAAGTCGGCGTACTGGTTGATGTATCCGTCCGCACACTTGATCTTCAGGTCCCGGGAAATGGCTTCCGTTATATATAAGGCGATGTTGTAGTTGCTGATAAAGTTGGCGAAGACCACCGTGCCTCCCGACTTGGTGGCGGTGATGTTGATGGTCTCCGATCCGGGAATGTCCGCGCAGTTCACCGAAAGGTCCATCTCCGGATAGGGCACCAGCGCCTTCAGGCAGCTCACCGGCCGCAGCATATTCATGTAGCCCACTCTGGTGAACACCTGCTTGACCAGTTCTTCGATCTTCTCGCCCTGGAACAGGGGCTCCGTGTTGCGGTCCAGCAGGCAGTAGATGTTCGCTTCCGGGCCGGCCACCCTGCGGATCGCGTACCCGTAGAGCATGTTCATGAGCCAGTTGTTGCCCACCACCGCAAAATTCCGGCTGCCTTCGGCCTCTTTGCTGACGTTGTAGATGGTTCCGGATTCGTTGAAGACATACAAAAGCAGGTCTTCCGGAAGATCCGCCGGTTTTTTCAGGATGGGCGAGCCCGGCAGAACGATGGCGTAGCCCTCTGCCTCGATCTGGGGATAGATGGGATCCACCGACGTTATCCCGGTGATGACCATCGGCACTCCTGCCAGGGAGGCGTTGCAGAACACCTCGTCCCCGACCTTCAGCCCGTCCACGTTATCGTATCCGGGATCGATCTCATCGATCACCCCGTAGAGAACGCCCCCGGTGTCCGTCACCGGATTATGAAGCTTGCCCCGGATCATCACCATGTCGATGATCCTCTCCTTGATCAGATCCTCATCGTTAGAGGTCACCTGACAGATCTGGCGGAAGCTGGTTCCCTCGATGTGGATACGCCGCAGATTCACCCGGATCTCTCCCTTGCGCAGCGTCCTGCTGGCGTCCAGCTCCCACGCTGCGGCAGGGAAGACCTCCGGCGGCGAGACCACCCGGTCAATTCCGTACTTCTCTTCCATATGTGACTACTCCTTCTCGTTCAGTCCTGCGTGCCCGGGCCGTGCACGTGAACACATTTCGCATACATCCTGCTCGCAAGTTGAACCGTTTTTGGTTCATTTCTTCTCGTTTTCAATGATAACGCATTGGCACAGGTTTTGCAATTAATTCTGGTGCAAAAAGAAAACTGCGCAGTTTGAGTAATAAAAGGAGAATAACATGGAAAAGATCACATCAACATTAAGACTTCGTATGTCCCACAAGGATGCTCACTACGGCGGAAGCCTGGTGGACGGCGCTCACATGGTTCACCTGTTTGGTGACGTTGCTACCGAGCTGCTGATCAAGGCTGACGGAGACGAGGGTCTGTTCCTCAGATACGATGAGGTAGAATTCCTGGCACCCACCTATGCCGGCGACTACATCGAAGCGTACGGCGAGATCACCGAGTTCGGCAACACCTCCCGCAAGATGGTCTTCGAGGCCAGAAAAGTGGTTGCTGCCCGTCCCGACATCAGCCCCTCCGCTGCTGACTTCCTGGAAGAGCCCATCGTCGTTGCCAGAGCCAAGGGCATCTGCGTGACCCCGAAGGAAGCGAAGAGAAAATAAATCACCTGATTTGAACACACAACTGACTACGTCAGACTACTTCTTCTCAAAAGAGGCACTGCGCCCGGACCGGCGCGGCGCCTCTTTTTTTCGCGCCGCTGCGCCGCACCCACAGAAATCTGCAGGGGCGTACTGCCCGCTCAATTTCACCGGCTCATTGCCTGATGCACTTTTTGGGAACGAAACCTGCTAACAAAAATCAATAAATAATTT
>CACXCQ010000145.1 GCA_902766185.1 uncultured Eubacteriales bacterium | reverse complement strand
GGACCGGAGGGCATCGATATCGCTGCGGGAGGCAGGATCCTGCGTCTCACACAGCTGCAGATGCCCGGGAAAAAGAGGACTCCCGCAGGGGAATATTTAAAGGGCAATTCCATTGAAATCGGAACGGTTTTAGGATAGAATACTCTGGGGAAGATGGAACATTACGTACATTACATGTGAAAAGGGAGACAAACGCATGGACATCAACAGAAAAACGGCATACAGCACACTGCTGGACGTGGAGTCAAAGAAAGCTTATTCCAACCTGGCGCTGAACCACCAGATCAAGGTGAGCAAACCCAGCTCGCCTGCCTTTGTAAGAGAACTGGTATACGGGGTTCTCGAGAGGAAGCTGACGCTGGATTACTATCTGGATCAGCTGGTGGTCGACGGGATCGACAGTCTGAGAAAACAGGAGCTGACCATCCTGAGAATGGGAATGTATCAGCTGGGATATATGGATTCCGTACCGGAATACGCGGGGGTCAGCGAGAGCGTGGCCCTGGCTAAGAAGTACTGCAAGAGCAAGGCGGGACTGGTGAACGGCGTGCTGAGGGAATACCTCAACCGCAGGATCCGGATGCGTCTGCCCGACAGGAATGAGGACGAGATCAGATATCTGTCCATCAAGCATTCCTATGCCCCCTGGATCATTGAGAAATGGCTGCAGTACTACAAGATGGATTTTGTGGAGAAACTGCTGGATGCCGGCAACCAGAGACCGCCGATGACCATCCGTCTGAACTGGCTGAAGATCATCAAAGAGGATCTGATCGAGCAGCTGGAAGACAGAGGCTACAAGGTGGAGGAAGGCAAGCTTTGCCAGAATGCGCTGATCGTCAAGGGCGGCCAGATCCTGGAGTCGGATCACTACAAGCTGGGTCTGTTCACGCCGCAGGATGAGAGCTCCATGCTGGTGGCGGAGAAGCTGAATCCCCAGCACGGTGAGATCATCATGGATGTGTGCGCGGCTCCCGGCGGGAAGACCACGGCCATCGCCGAGAGAATGAACAACACCGGCAAGATCATCGCCTCCGACATCTACAGAAGACGGCTGGATCAGGTGGACCGCGAAGCCAAGCGTCTGGGGATCCTCAACATCGAGACCCGGGCCTGGGATGCCACGAGAGTGGACTCCTCCATGCTGGAGAAGGCGGACCGCGTTCTGGTGGACGCTCCCTGTTCCGGACTGGGCGTAGTCAGACGCAAGCCTGAGATCAAGTACAGAGAGCTGACCACAGAGCTGGAGATGCTGCCGAAGAAGCAGCTGGCGATCCTCTCGGCTTCATCGGAATACGTCAAGCCCAACGGAACGCTGCTGTACAGCACGTGCACCATCAATCCGGAGGAAAACGAGAAGGTAGTCAACGAATTCCTGCAGAAGCACCCCTGGTTCCGCAAGGAGGAACGGACGCTGCTCCTGCCCAACGTCAACGGCACCGACGGATTCTTCATCTGCGTCATGAAGCGCCTCGGACTTTACGACTAAGGAATGAAATACAGTTTGCAGACAGCAAGCAAGGGGAATGTATGGTACAGATAGGATTTAAGAGCAACAAAGGAATCATTCGAAGGAACAACGAAGATGCCTGCTTCGTCATCCCCGGCAGCGATGTCTACATCGTCGCTGACGGCGTTGGAGGGAACAATTCCGGAGAGGTGGCCAGCCGCACAGCGGTGGAGAACATCGCCGGTTTCGTCAACGACAACGACATCCGCTCCAACACGACGCCGGAGGAGATCTTCGCCTTCATGACGGAAGCCATCGCCTGCGCCAATACGGCGATCTACTCCATGGGAACAGGACAGGCGAGATACAAGGGGATGGCGACCACGGTGGTGATGGCGTACCTTTACCACGGGGACGCGTACATCGCCAATCTGGGGGACAGCCGGGCGTACGTCTTCCGCGGGGAAGAGATCCGCAGGGTCACCAAGGACCACACGTACGTCAACGAGCTCATCGATAAAGGCGTGATCACCGAGGATGAAGCGGAAGTCCACAAGCAGAAGAATGTCATCACCAGAGCACTGGGCGCGGAGCCTGGGGTCCAGCCGGACTTCTACAAGCTGCCCGTGAACAGCGAGGATATCCTCATGCTCTGCACGGACGGTCTGTATGGAGAAGTCGGCGAAGAGAAGATGGCGCAGATCCTGGCTCAGGGCAAGAACATGAACGATACTTGCGCTGATCTGGTGGACGCGGCGCTCATGTCCGGCGGACGTGACAACATCACAGTGGTTTGTGTCAGAGTATAACTGGAGGAGAAGATGAGCAAAGTACTGGCAGGCAGATACGAACTGTTGGAACGAATCGGCGAAGGAGGAATGTCCGTCGTCTATAAGGCGAAGGACAAGCTGCTGAACCGTTTCGTTGCCATCAAGATCCTGAAACCGGAATTCATCGGGGATCATAAATTTATCGACAGCTTCCGCAGGGAATCCCAGGCGGCAGCGAGCATGTCCCATCCCAACATCGTGAACATCTACGATGTCGGCAAGGAAGGGAACATCCATTACATCGTAATGGAACTCATCGAAGGAAGAGCGCTTTCGGACGTCATCAAGGAACAGGGGCCGATGCCCTATCCCAAGGTGATCGCCATTTCCAAACAGATCGCCGCGGCGCTGTCCTTCGCGCATAAGAATCACATCATCCACAGGGACGTGAAGCCCCACAACATCATGATGACCCCCAACGGGACGGCGAAGATCACCGACTTCGGCATCGCCAAGGCGGTGAACGCGGCCACCATCGTGGACAGCACGGACGGGATCATCGGATCGGTCCACTACTTCTCGCCGGAGCAGGCGAGGGGCGGATATGTGGATGAGAAATCCGATATCTACTCTCTGGGAATCGTCATGTACGAAATGCTCACCGGCAACGTTCCCTTCGACGGGGACAATCCGGTGAACATCGCCCTGATGCACATCAACGGAGAGATGACGCCGCCGTCGGAGCTGGTGTCGGGCATTCCGCCGGCTCTGGAGCACATCGTACTGAAGTGCACGGACAAGTATCCGGTGAACCGGTACGCGTCGGCGGACGAACTGATCGAAGCCCTGAACAATCTGGAATTCATCGGCAGCGTCGTGGGCAGCTCCGTCCTGATGGGCGGGCAGCAGCCCAGAAACAACGGACCCATCGCGGAGTCCCGCTACGATGAGGGCGAGGAGGAGCCGGCCGCGCCGGCCAAGCCCGTAAAAAAGAAGAACAACAAGAAGAAGACCATCATCATCGTTGCCTCCATCGTGGCAGCGCTGGTCGCGGCACTGATCGTATGCTTCGCCCTTGGCGTTTTCGGCGGCAAGGAGATCAAAGCACCCGACTTCACCGGCATGACTGTCGCGGAGGCGGAGAAGAAAGCGGATGAAAAGGATCTGAAGATCAAGGAAGGCGACCCGGTGGTCAGTGAAGAGGTCGAGGCCGGTATAATCGTCAAGCAGGATCCGAAGGGCGGATCCACGGTCAAGACCGGCACCGCCATCACCGTGTTCGTCAGCAGCGGACCCGGAGACGGGGAAGTGCCTGATGTACTGGGAGATGACGAAGAGGATGCCGTGAGCACCATCGAGGCCGCGGGGTTCGAATGCAAGATCACCACCCAGGCCAGTGAAAAGAACGAGGGCACGGTCATCAGCCAGGATCCGGAAGGAGGAGCCCAGGCAGAGAAGGGATCCACCGTCAATCTGGTGGTCAGCGACGGCTCTCTTTCCCGGGCAACCATGCCTTATCTGCGGGGCCTGAGCCTGTCGGAGGCCAAGTCAGCCCTGTCCAGCGCGGATCTGGATCTGGGATCGGTGGACTACGCCTGGAGCGATACCTATGCCGAAGGCGAGGTCATGTGGCAGCAGTACGATGCGGAGTCCAAGCTGGACAAGCATACCTCCGTAAACCTGCAGGTCAGCAAGGGGCCGAAGCCCACGCAGGAGACCACCACCACCACGACCGAAGAGGAAACGGAACCGGTGGAGGAGCCTGACGAGCCAGAAGAGGACGAG
>CACXCQ010000144.1 GCA_902766185.1 uncultured Eubacteriales bacterium | reverse complement strand
TTAGTTACCACAGTATACGATATACCGTACCCGCACTGCAAGCATTATTTTCCTCAGCGCGGCCAGGCAAAGGCAGGGCCGACCAAGTCCAAATTACGGTGTAAATTCTTCTCCGCCATTCCTGGCAAGCACCAGCAGTGCCCTCGCGCGATTGAATCATTCTGCCCAGAAACTCAGGAAGGAACTTTCGTGATTTCAGTACTGCAGACACCTCCAAATACCGAATTCCTGTTCGTACAAGGGCTGGTCGGCATAGTTCGTTCGTGATTTCCATCGATTCAGAAGGTCGAGATCCCGAATTGGACCGCACTTCCCTGCGCCCACACCCGGATAATTCGGTATTTGAGTACTTCAGAACAGCCCGGATCACGAAAAGTCCTTCAAGATCCTTCCTGAATTAAGATATCGTTCGCTCAAAAGGGCGCGAACGATAATCCGCCATCCAGGTGCGCTCGCTCTACAGTTGTCCGCACAGGCCGTAAGCAGTGGCCGGTGGCCAACGCGGCGCGCCCGGGGCGGACTGCTCAATAAGCAAAAAAATAAATGCGGGAGAGGCTGATCGAACAAGCATTTACACAATAATCAGAACATGACTGCAGCGCCACCTCGGATCGGAAGCCGCACCACCCTCAAGTCGGAACCACCACCACCCCCAAGCCGGAACCAGGGCCACCCTCAAGCCGGAACGACCCGGTCGCTGCCGGAAGGAACCGGTTGATATCCCTCGCCGGATATGAAATAATAGTAAGCGACCAGAGGAAACATTCGAAGAAACAACATGGCACAGGAAAAAGAGCGCAAAAAAAGAGTTCTCCGCCTGGCTGTCCGGGCGGGGGAGATCATGATGCAGAGCGGCGCCGAGGTCTACCGGGTCGAGGAGACCGTCGTGCGGATCTGCAAGGCATGTGACGTCCATACCGTGGAGGTGTTCGCGATCCCCACGGGGCTTTTTGTTACTCTGGATGACGACATTTCCACGTACATCCGGCGCATCCGCAGCGGCGAGACGGACCTGCACAAGATCTCCCTGGTCAATCAGTTCTCCCGGGAGTTTTCCACAACGGATCTGTCCATCGAAGCGGGCATGCAAAGGCTGGACGAGATCGAGCGGGAAAAGCGCTACCATTTCAGCATCCGGGTCATTGCCGCTTCCACGGTCGCGGCATGCTTTGCCGTCATGTTCGGCGGCAACGGCGTTGACTTCTGCTGCGCCTTCATCACGGGCTTCCTCTGCTATACTCTGTCTCGCTTCCTTCAGAAGTTCGACATCAACTTCTTCATCCGGGGAATGTGCTGCTGCGCGCTGGCGGCCTTCATCGCACTGGTGATCGCAAGCTCTCTGACGCAGGCCCACTACGGCCCGATCATCGCTGGAACCATCATGCTGTTCGTTCCGGGCGTGGCCATCACCAATTCCATCCGCGATTTTCTGTCCGGGGATATGCTGGCCGGCCTGCTCCGCATGGTGGAGGCCATCCTCACCGCCGTTTCCCTGGCCGGAGGCGCCGGCATCATACTCAAACTGTGGAATACGTTCGGAGGGTTTACGCTATGACGATGTATCTGATACAGTTCACACTGGCCCTCTTCGCCACCGCCGGATTCTCGGTCATCTTCCGGGTCCCGACGAAACATATCCCGGCCTGCATGGTCATCGGCGCTCTGGGCTGGGTGACCTACGAGGTCATCACGATCAACAATTTCTCGCCTGCCCTGGGCTGCTTCTTCGGCGCCTGCGTGGTGGGCCTGCTCAGCAACTTTGCGGCGCACACCTTCAAAGACGCCGCCACCATCTTCATCATCCCGGGGATCCTCTGTCTGGTGCCGGGATACGCCATCTTCAACACCATGCTTTACATGCTGCAGGAAGACTTCACCGCTTCCGCCGAGATAGGCATGCAAACCCTGATGATGGCCGGAGCCATCGCTCTCGGACTGCTCATCATCGGCGCAGTGCTCCGGGTCTTCTACGCTTTGATCAGAAAAACAGTTACCCTGCGGGATAAGTTCTGATCCTCGCAGGGCAACGTTTTCGTTTCTGTGTTCCGGCTCCCGTCTGCGCGGGCCGGTTTTTTAGTCTCTTCTGGCCAGTTCCATGATCTCCCCGAACTTGCCCATGATGTAGTCGTAACCGCCCGGGCCGTGGGGCACCATGCAGTTCGTGCAGTCCTTCACGCCGTTTTCCGTGTACTGGAAATTTCCGCCGCACTTATCCCCCAGGGCATAGAGCGGGCAGTAACAGAAGAGGCAGTTGAACCTCTCCGGATGCTCCGTCTGGTGGCAGGGGAAGAACTCGCAGTCTTTGTGCTGAAAGAATTTATAGTTTTCGGTTTCCATTACAGACTCTCCACTTTCTCTACAGCCTTATCCAGCCAATCGCCCTCGAAGGCCTCGATGAGCCCGCGGTCGCAGGCGGCTGCCAGTTTCGGATCGATGGGGATGCGTCCCAGGACCTCGAGCCCGTGAGCCGCGGCCACTTCCGCCGTCTTGCTCTCGCCGAACACGGGGATCTCCTCGCCGCAGTGGGGGCACTTGAGGTAGGCCATGTTTTCCACCAGGCCCAGCACCGGTACGTCCATCATCTCCGCCATCTTCACGGCCTTCTCCACGATCATGCTCACCAGATCCTGAGGCGAAGTCACCACGATGATGCCGTCGATGGGAATGGACTGGAACACGGTCAGCGCCACGTCGCCCGTCCCCGGAGGCATGTCCACGAACAGGTAGTCCGTCTCACCCCAGAGCACGTCCGTCCAGAACTGCTTCACCAGACCGGCGATGATGGGCCCTCTCCAGACCACCGGGTCGCTGTCGTTTTCCAGCAGGTTGTTGACGGAGATGGTCTTGATGCCGGTGGAGGTCAGCAGCGGAAAGATCCCCGCATCGCTTCCTTCGGCCTTCTCCTCTACGCCGAACACCTTCGGGATCGACGGTCCGGTCACGTCCGCGTCCATGATCCCGCACACCGCGCCCCTGCGCTGCATGCTGATGGTCATCAGGGATGTCACCAGGGACTTGCCTACGCCGCCCTTGCCGCTGACCACCGCGATGACCTTCTTGATGTTGCTGAACTCGTTGGTCTCCTCCAGCAGACTCTTCGGGTCAAAACTGCCGCATCCGCCCGCGCTGGGGCAGCTGCCGCAATCGTGTGTGCAATTCGCTTCCGTGACGGGTTCCTGCGCGCCATCCTGGCCGCCGCATCCGCCGCATCCATCTGCCTGGAGTTTCTTCAGATCTTCGAACATGTTTTGTTTCCTCTTTTCTCGTTGTATTGTATCGTCGCTTCTGTTGCGTCATTCGCCCGCGCAAAGGCTGGTCCTTTCCCGGGCCCGCCTCCTGCGCTGCCTTCCTATTGTACACCAGCCTTTGCGCTTCGGCAAGGGGCTCCGGCGCAAGAAAAGGCCCCGCGATGCGGGGCCCCTGCAGTTCTTTGGTTGAAGCAAAAGTGCTTACTTCCTGTTTAGCTTAAGTCCTTTCAGGCAATCAGCTTATACCAGGCCATATGCTGCGCCGACTTCGGCCAGTGCTTCGTCCAGAGCAGCCAGAACCTTATCGATGGTCTCGTCTGCCTGTACGAGAGGCGGCTCGATACGTACGGTCTGTGCGTTGACCAGCGTACCAGCTGTCATGACCTTACGTGCGAACAGTGCCTTGGTGACTTCGTGGCCGATCTCGTCTGTCGGGAATTCCATACAGATCAGCATGCCAGCGCCTCTGGAGGTGGTCAGTACCTTCGGATACTTCTCATGCAGCTTCTGCAGTCCGGCCAGGTACTTGTCGCCCTTTGCCTTGGACTGTCCCGGCAGATCGTTCTCCAGCA
>CACXCQ010000143.1 GCA_902766185.1 uncultured Eubacteriales bacterium | reverse complement strand
ATAATGCAACTAATATGCGGTTTTGGTACCATATTTGATCGTGGAATCCAATAACTCAAGTATTCGCATGTCTGTCCCCTCGTCACCTATTCACTAATCACTTTTATTTCTGTGGGAGTAATAACTGTTGGACCGATGAGGGTTTCGGGGACCTCATCAGAAACAATTCCTTTCAAACTATTGACCATCAAGTCGATTCCAAGAATCACTGCTTCATCGTATCAGAAATGGATAGCTCCATCAATCGTAAAGTCCGGATTAAGTGTCTTTAGACAAAAAGGGTGAAAACTCAAAAATCAACCTCAAAGTCCGGATACCCTTAATATGTTCCTGAACCGTGAGGCTTCGAAACGATATCGCTTTCTGGATTATCAAATACCATCATATGACACTTGCGCAATACTTATACCATCTATAAACGCGAAGTATAAGTGTTACCATTACAGGCAAGTCTCGATCATCGTTGACGCATTGGATGCAACTATCGCGGCATCAAGTCTCTGATACCGGTCGATCAGACCCTTGATCTGCTGATAAGCACTCCCGGACGACCTCCTCGATTCCCGGGGTATCCGGATCATAGCCGTAACCCAGTATATGATACTTGCCGTTCTCATCCCTGCAGGAGAACTCGACCCCTCGGATGAACAGAGGAGCATTCTCCTGACCCGCAAGAATCCGGGGCATCTTAACACCCGCCATGATCGAATCGTGATCCGTCACGGAGAACAGTTCGATGCCGGCCTCGCGGATCAGGTCTGTCAGCTCTTCCAGACTATCCGTCCCATCGGAGATCGTTGTGTGCATATGCAGGTCGATTTTTTTCATGTCAGTTCGGTTATTTCACCGTGATCTTTATGGTTTTGCTGAGTCCGTTCTGGGCATAGACGAAGATCTTGCAGCTGCCCTTGCCAACGGCTTTGACCTTTCCTGTCTTTGTGACCGTTGCCACGCTCATGTTGCTGCTTTCGTAGCGCAGGCTCGCATGCTTCTTCACCTTCTGCTTCTTCGGGCCGGCCTGGACCGCCTTGATCTTCACGCTCTTGCCAACCTTAAGCTTCGCCTTGGATTTCTTCGGCGCCTTGATCGTCAGCTTCGTGGGATTACCCGCTTTGCCGCCCTTGGTCGCCACATGGATCACCTTGGATGTAGACACCACATTGTTGTTATTGTCCAGCGCGACAACGATGAATTTGTAGTAGGTGCCCTTCTTGAGCTTCTTGCCCGCGATCTTGTTTACGGCAGCTTTCTTGCCGGACATCATGACGATCTTCTGCATGGTGTTCTTCTTCCCGCACTTATTGCCGTAGACCACGTATTTCGCGGCGCCGGGAGCACTGCTCCAGCCCAGGGTCACGGAATTCTTCTTCTGTTTAGCGGAGCGCAGCTTCAGGGGCGAGAATTTTGATCCTGCCGGATCAGCATCGGATCTCATCTCCGTGATCTCCTTCTCGGCAGTTGCGTAGGAAGCGCCCGTTCCGACAGCCGTTCCGTCTTCACCGGGCTGGTTCTCGGATGTGGATGGTGAGCTTGGGCTCTGCGGATTATCCGTTCCGCCGCCGGAAGGCGTATCGCCTCCTTCATCAGGCTGGACCGATCCCACCTGGATCTTCACGGACCTGATGGACGAGAAGTCGCTGTGTTTGGAAACCTCAATGGTATAGATGCCTGAGGTGGCCGCGACGAAACTCGTGCTCACGCGCTGATCCGGTTCGGTGTACGCGAGCGTGTCGCTGGCCACTACCGTTCCATCCTTTATGGCCCTCACGTAGATGTAGTTGGGCGCGCCTTCAATAAGGAACCCGCCGATATAGGTGAACATGAATATGTTGGAAGACGCGGCTACCGTGACCGTAGCGCCCACATCGAACACTTCACCGTCATTCGGGGCGATGATCCAAAGGTTGGACGCAAGGCGCGGGAGGAGTGTATCCTCTACGGCGATCTCCGTCTTCCCTTCCGCGTCGCGGAACAGCTTGCCGCAATCGTTGCAGATCCAGTATTCGATATTGCCCTGCTCGTCTTCGGTCGGCTCTTTCGCCGCCACTCTGACCAGCGCATGACCTCCGGCACAGGCACCGGGCACGCTCACCACCACGTATTTCTCCCCGTTGTATCTGGAGGGGGAGATCGTCTCCACATCAGAAGCGCTGCTTCCCGCCTTCACCAGAACAGGCGTCACAAAATTGATGTCTTCCAGCGCTGATTTGTTGCCCTGAAGGGTGGCTTTCCCGGTTCCGGTGACCTTGAGGTTCGCGCCGGAATTCCTTGATTTGATGGCTATCCCCGCGCTTTCTCCGTCGCCGCCCACAGCCTTTGCGTTCAGCGTGCCGCTGACCTCCGCGCTTCCGTCAGAATCGAGCTGCACGCAGTAACTGGTCGCGTCGCAGTTCGTGGAAGCGTTCAGCACAGCGCTTCCCTTCTTTCCGACGACCAGTTTCTCCGTAATGATGCAATAGCCTTCCGTACAGGCCTTCTGTCCATCGACGACGAAAAGGCTGGTCCTGACATCATCCTTGAGCGTACCGTTCACCACCACCGATTTGTCGGCGATGATTCCTCTGGCGTTGTTGTTGTTCGTTTCCTTGATATTGAGGGTCGTTCCTTCCGCGACGGTGACGCTCTGGTTGCTGTATATGGCGTTTCCGATATAGGAACCGTCTATGGTGAGACTTCCTGTTCCGGAAAATTCCACCGATCCGCAGGAACTGATGCCTTCCACGCCGGAATACCACAATGAATTGTCATTGAGGGCCCCGCCGTCTTCCGAAAGGACCTTGCCAGCGTTGGTGATCTTATTGGTGCCGGCCAGCCTGACCTTCAGCGTTTTCTCGCTGTGGTTATTGATCACGCCGGTAAAGTCGCCCCATTCCTCAGAAGGGTTGCCGCCTTTCCGCGTTCCCTTGGCGCCGGACGATGAATTCACGTCCAGTTTTCTGACCAGTCCATTGGACCGGCGGGCCACCGAAAGCGTAGCGTTGGACAGCGTAAGGGTGTTCGTCGCAAGGTCGTAGGAAACCTTCCCGGAAATGCCCTCGCCGGTGATGTTGGACGCGTTCCGGTTGTTCACGCGCACGCCGCCGACGTAGATGTCATAATACTCGGTGATGTCCTTGCAGGTGACCGTGCAGGTGGCGTAGACTTTCGTCTTGTCATTTCGGTCCACCAGGCTCACGGTGGAAGTGCCGCTCTTCTTGGCCGTGAGGAATACCCCGCAGACGTTGTAATATCTCGTATAACTTGGATCATCTACACTTGTGGAGTAACTGTAACCGGATCCGAGAACGGATTCATCCGAATAGATCCATTCGGCGTCCGGTATCTCGTTGCCGCTGCAAACGCAGAACTTATAGCCGTTATGATCGTCGGTCAAGGTGATCTGCGATGCGCTGGGCGTGAGTTTGCCGCTGTCCTTTTTAACGAACCCGACATCGAATACGGAATTCACGTCTTCGACACAGCCCTTTACCAGAAGCGTGTAGGTCTGACCGGCGTTCAGTTCTTCAACAAAGACGAAGCCCCCATTATCGTCGTTATCGAACGTCACATAGTTCAGTCCGTCGGTGTCACCGACGCCTTCATAAAGCGTCGCATCGATTCCTTTTTCTTCTCCTCCTGAGAAGAAAATGTAATACCCGCTTTCCTTAGGGGCCAGTTTGAAAGCGGTCATATTATTGTTGGCGGGCGTCAGTGTACACCTTGCGCTAGTCCCTTCGGTCAGCACCGTCGCATTCTCTGAGTTGACCGATGCGTCTGAATACTTATCGTTCGCGTTTACACAAACCGCGGACAAAGAAAACAGAAGCAGGAACAATAGCAGATACAGCACCCGTTGCAGATATTTTCTTTTACTCATCGCTGTCCTCCCCTTTCATGGGCATTGCCGGTTCACAACCAGTTTGATTCACTCGTTCTGTCACTTATATTCTGTAATCCATCTGT
>CACXCQ010000142.1 GCA_902766185.1 uncultured Eubacteriales bacterium | reverse complement strand
ATTATTATACGAAGACGGCGTTCGAGTTCGTCACCACCAAGATCGGCGCTCAGGGCACGGTCTGCGGAGGCGGACGCTACGACGGCCTCATCGAAGAGGTGGGCGGACCTTCGACACCCGGCGTGGGCTGGGGCATGGGCAAGGAGCGTATGCTCATGACCATGGAGGCCTGCGGTGTGGAGATCCCGGCTGCTCCCGGAACGGATGTCTTCATCGCCTATATGGGAGATGCGGGCAAGAAGGCAGCGCTGAAGCTGATGAAGCAGCTGAGAGAAGCGGGCGTTGCCGTACAGATGGACGTGATGGGCAGAAACCTGAAGAACCAGTTCAAGCACGCCAACCGGATAAACGCGGCAAAGACGGTGGTCATCGGGGACAGCGAACTGGAATCCGGACGCCTTACCGTCAAGGACATGACCAGCGGCGATCAGACGGAAGTCGCTATGGATGGAATCGTTGATTTTCTGAAATGAGAGGAAGAATATAGATGGCAGTATGGAAGCGCACGCATATGTGCGGAGAGCTTAGAAGTGAAGATATCGGCAAGAAGGTCACGCTGAACGGATGGGTCGCCAAGAGCAGGAATCTGGGCGGACTGATCTTCTGTGACGTGAGAGACAAGACCGGGATCACCCAGGCCGTGTTCAACGACCAGATCCCCCAGGAGCTGTTTGACCGGGCGGATACCCTGCGCAGCGAGTACGTGGTGGGCATCACCGGTACAGTGCGGGAACGGGAATCCAAGAATCCGGAGCTTCCCACCGGGGACATCGAGATCATCGCGGAGGACCTGGTGATCTATTCCCAGGCGGAGACTCCGCCGATCTACATCAAGGACGACGATAACGTGGACGACAATCTGCGTCTGAAGTACAGGTATCTCGACCTGCGCAAGAAGAAAATGCAGGACAACCTCAGATTCCGGGCGCAGCTGACGAACATCGCCAGAAGCTATTTTGCCGAGGAAGGCTTCACCGAGGTGGAGACTCCCATGCTGATCAAGTCCACGCCGGAGGGAGCACGGGACTATCTCGTTCCCAGCCGCGTGAATCCCGGCAGATTCTACGCGCTGCCTCAGTCGCCCCAGACCTTCAAGCAGCTGCTGATGGTGGGCGGAACCGACCGGTACTTCCAGATCGTGAAGTGCTTCCGGGACGAGGACCTGCGGGCCGACCGCCAGCCGGAATTCACCCAGATCGACCTGGAGATGTCCTTCGTGGACGTGGACGACGTGATCGCCGTGCAGGAGGGCTTCATGAGCCGGGTATTCCGGGAGCTGAAGGGTATCGAGCTTGCGACGCCATTCCCGCGGATGACCTGGCAGCAGGCCATGGACCGCTACGGCAGCGATAAGCCGGACACCCGGTTCGGCTTCGAACTGCAGGACATCTCGGAGAAGGTGAAGGACTGCGAATTCAAGGTGTTTACCGACGCCATCTCCGCCGGAGGAAGCGTCCGGGGAATCTGCATCGATGGCGGAGCGTCCGTCTACACGAGAAAGAAGATCGATAAGCTGACCGAAGCCGTAAAGAGCTACGGCGCCAGAGGAATGGTATGGATGAAGGTGACCGAGGAAGGCGTTTCCTCCTCCGTCAACAAGTTCTTCTCACCGGAACAGCTGCAGGATATCGCTTCCTCCATGGGAGCAAAGGCAGGAGATCTGATCCTGATCATCTCCGACAGCAATAAGGTGGTCTGGGACAGCCTTGGATTCCTTCGCCGGCACATCGCCGGGGAAATGGGTCTGCTGGACGATGAGCAGTACAATTTCCTCTGGGTGGTGGATTTCCCCTTGTTCGAATACGATGAGAAGGAGGACCGCTGGTCCGCCATGCATCATCCGTTCACTTCGCCGAAGGAAGAGGATGCCGGTCTTCTGAAGACGGATCCCCACAGCTGCAAGGCCAACGCCTATGACATCGTACTCAACGGCGTGGAGCTGGGCGGCGGAAGCATCCGTATCCATGACCGGGATATGCAGGAGGATATGTTCAAGGCTCTGAACATGAGCCAGGAGGAGATCGATGAGAAATTCGGTTTCCTGGTGGAAGCCTTCCGTTACGGCACGCCGCCTCACGGCGGACTTGCCTACGGGCTCGACCGCCTGGTGATGCTGCTCACCGGGGAAAAATCCATCCGCGAAGTCATCGCCTTCCCCAAGAACCAGGCTGCCCAGTGCATGGTCAGCGAGGCTCCGGGGCTGGTGGACGAGACGCAGCTCGAGGAACTGGGCATCCGTCTCCGGTAAGGAACAATGACAGCTGGCAACAACCAACGGATAAAACGAATCGGGATCCTCGGCGGAAGCTTCGATCCCGTACATAAAGGACACGTCAATCTGGCGAAGGACGCCCTGGAGCAGGCGGGTCTGGATCAGGTGCTTCTGATCCCGGCACGGCTGCAGCCTTTCAAGCAGGACAGGGTGCCGGCCTCCGGCAGCGACCGGATGGAGATGCTCCGCCTGGCACTGGCCGATGAACCGAAGATACAGCCCTGCGGGTATGAGCTGGAGCAGGAGGGCGTCTCCTACACCTACCTGACCCTCCGCGGCATGCGAAGGATCTACGGCGATGAGGCGAAGCTGTACTTCAT
>CACXCQ010000141.1 GCA_902766185.1 uncultured Eubacteriales bacterium | reverse complement strand
GGTCCGCCTGAGGAACGATTGCACAAGAAAAGGCCATCGCCATAACGAGGCAGATGATCCTGCAAATGTGTTTTCTGAAGTTGTGCATGTTCCTTTTGCTGTTCATACTTCGTAAGTCCGTTCGTCTTTCATAGTGGAGTACCCGTGTACAGTATCACATATCAGTTTTCCAATTCCTATACTATCAAACCCCGAATATGGTGTAGTATTTGTCAAATATTGATTATCTTTTGCACTTTATGTGTATACCTTTTGACTATTAAAGTAATATTTTGCCATTCATGTGTTTCCGGTTGACACCGATTGACACCGCCAGCCCTTGCACATATACCCATCCCCATCCAATTTTGGGTCATTTGCTTTTTCCTTTTCATTGCTGTTGAAGTGGCGACACAACCGGAATCAAAAATTAGAGAAACATTAAAAAAACCACATGTGATCATGTGATTCCACGTGGCTGAGTGATGATGTCCCTCTTTGCGTTCAGGGGAATGCCGGTTATTTCTTCTGGCTGAACTCGGGATCGTCCAGCCCTTTCCAGCCGAAGCGGACGATGGAAAGGATGACGGAGCCAAGGATCACCACTTCGGTGAGGACGCCGCCGTAGGCTCCCTGCAGGAAGTCGTAGAGCATCCAGGCGGGAGCGATGCAGAACATCTCCGCCAGGCGGAAGGTCTTGGCGTTGTTCGTCCAGTAGGCCATGTTGCCCGCGGCAAAGGCGATGAAGGGAAGAAGGTCCTGCCAGTTATGCCAGGTGAGGATCATGTAGATCAGGCTGGGGATGCAGAAGATGGGCGCGCAGCCCTTCCACTTCAGCCACTTCCAGTCATCGATCTTCAGCAGAAGGAGGTTCCGGAGGATCTGCATGGCCATGTTGAAGAGGCCGCCGTAGGCTCCCAGAAGATAGAACTGGAGTCCGTAGAAGATGTTGGCCAGGGACTGGATGATGTAGAGCGCGCGGTTCGACTTCACCTGGAAGGACCAGATGAAACAGAGCGTTGAAAGAACGCCGAATCCATTTGCGATCAGTTTTACCATCATATTGTTCCCCCGGTCTGCCGGCATTTCGTCTTCCGGCGTTTCGTCTTTGCTCCTCAGCTGCAACGCATATATTGTAATATGACCACCGGCGATACGCAACACCTGAAACTTGTGATATAATGCAAAATACAAAAGACTATCGGAGAATCAGAACATGAAATACCTGTATATATTATTGATATTTTTCCCCGTCACCATCGTGGGGAAATTCATGGGTCTGTCGGACCCGTTGCTTTTTGCCAGCAGTTCGCTGGCCATCATACCCCTGGCCGGGCTCATGGGAAAGAGCACGGATGTGATCTCCTGCTATGCTGGCCAGAAGATCGGCGGCCTCATGAACGCCACCTTCGGCAACGCCACGGAGCTGATCATCGCGTTCGTGGCCATGAAGGCCGGGATGTTCGATGTCGTCAAGGCCTCTTTAGCCGGCTCCGTCATCGGCAACATCCTTCTCGTTCTGGGAATGGCTATGCTGGTCGGCGGGGTGAACCATAAGACCCAGACCTTCAACCGCCAGTCCATCAACATCACCGCCAGCATGCTCCTGTTCGCGGTGCTGGGGCTGTGTATCCCGGCCATCTTCACCCACACCCTGCCGGAGTCGGCCCTGACCACCCAGGTGGAAGGGCTGAGCGTCATCGTGGCCATCCTGATGCTGCTGATCTACGTCATGCAGTTCGTCTTCTCCTTTATCACCCACAAGCATCTGTACGAAGAGACCATCGAGGCGGATGACGAGGGAGCACCTTCCATGAGCCTGAAGCTGGCCATCACCCTTCTGGTCGCCGCCACTGTGGGCATCGCCATCCTCTCCGAGATCTTCGTGGGGACCGTGGAGCCCATGGCCGAAAGCGCCGGCCTGTCCACCACCTTCGTGGGCATCATCCTCGTTCCCATCATCGGAAACGCGGCGGAGCATTCCACAGCCATCATCATGGCAGCAAAAAACAAGATGAACGCAGCCGTCGAGATCGCTCTCGGATCCAGCCTGCAGATCATCCTGTTCGTCATCCCTGTGCTGATCCTGCTCAGCCTTCTCTTCACGCCCATGAGCATCGTGTTCACGCCCTTCGAGCTGGTCTCCACCGCGGCGTCCGTGCTCATCGCCAACCGGGTGGCATCCGATGGGGAATCCAACTGGCTGGAGGGACTACAGCTGGTGGCCGTCTACGTGATCATCGGCGCGGCATTTTTCTTCGTGTAAAACCAGGAGATATATAATGAAAGAAAATGAACCATCCGTAGAAGAACTTGTGGCCAGAAGCCACGAACAGATCCAGAAGGAATTCGAAGTCTTCCTGACGGAGCAGGTGGGCCGCCAGAAGACCGTATACACGGTCTGCGGATGGATGCTGGTCCTGCTGACGGCGGCCAGCGTCATCATGTTCATCGCAGGGGTCTGCATGGGCCTTTCGATTCTGAAGGGATTGCTTCTCCTGGTCCTCGGCCTCGGTTTGTTCGCTTCCGGCACGTCGCTCCGAAACGCAGGCAAAAGCTACGGGGACGCCCAGGAGGAAATGGAGTACGGTCTGTCCCATCCGGAATGCAACGTTCCCGACGACTACGAGGACAACACGAAGACCATGCGCCGGGAGACCTGCAAGGTGCTGAAATCCCTTCGCGGCCTGATCATCGCCTACGGCCTCATGGCGGCGATGATGTGGGCAGCCACTCCCTTCCTGTTCATCGCAGCGGGAGCCATCGGATCATCCTTTGACTTTGAGCCGATCCTCTTCGGCTTCTGCCTGGTAATGCCGGCCATGGCCATTCCGCTGACGATCCTCGCCATCGTCTGCCTACGCGACTACCCGCAGGCCAGGCGATTCATGCCCCAGATCCTGCAGGTCCTCGAATAAATCTCATTCGTGTTCCTTCCCATTCGTTTGCACCACCATGTGCGGATAGGGAATGGTGATGCCTGCCTCGTCAAAGGCCTCCCGTACCTTCTCCAGCAGATAGTACTGGGTGTTGAAATAATCCTCCGTGCGACACCAGGCCATGAGATCCAGTACAACAGCGCTGTCATCGTTCCGGTTCACCCCGATCACCGGCTCCCGCTCATCCAGCACCAGCTCTGCTTCTTTGCAGACCTGCCGCATGATCTCCTTGGCCCTGGCCACATCGCTGTCGTAGCTGATGCCGAAGGTCAGGTCCACACGGCGTATCTCCTCCCGGGTCTCGTTCACCAGGATGGAGGTGTTGACCAGCCCGTTGGGGATGGTGATGGTCTGATAATTCAGGGTCCGCAGGGTGGTCAGGAACAGATCGATCTCCATTACTCTCCCCCGGTACTCCCCGATGTTGATCAGGTCTCCCTTCCTGAAGGGCTGGGTGATGATGACCATCAGACCACCTGCCACATTTGCCAGGCTGTCCTTCAGCGCCAGCGCGATGGCTGCTCCCGCTGCGCCGAGCACGGCCACGATGGTTCCGATATTGACCCCCAAAGTATCCAGACACATGGCGATCAGAACGATGATGCAGATCGTCCTGACGGTGTTGATGGTGAAGGAGGCCAGCAGATCGTCAAGGGCGTCTATCCTCTTCAGGACCCGGCGGATCACCGCCAGCAGGATCGTGATCAGCATCATCCCGATGAGAATGATCACCGCAAGGCGGATCATCGTAGCCCAGGGGTCAACAATGTGCATCCCAAACAAGTCCATTTCGTTATCGACCTTCATTAGATCTCCCATTCTTCATCTCTCCTGTCTTTTCCTAAAGCATGACATCACTTTCTTCTTTGCTCTTTTCCACTTTCTCGATGATGCCTCTCATGGGCTTATGCAAAAGCAGGCCGAAGGCGATGGCCCCGAGCCCGAAGAGGAGCAGCGTGCCGAGACACTTCACATAGGTGTGCCCGTAGGTCCCGCCGATGCATTCTCTCATGGCGTTCATGGCGTATCTGAACGGCATGAAGGGGAACGCGGCCCTGAACGCCGGGGGCAGCACCTCCACCGGGAAGGTCCCCCCTGCTCCCGCCACCTGCAGCACCATCAGGATCACGCCCACCGCGAGGCCGATGTTCTCCAGGGCGAAGACAAGGGAATAGACGATCACCGTGAAGACCAGGCTGTTGATGCAGGCCGCCAGGATGAACATCAGCGGATGGACGCACTGGATCCCAACGTAGAGCAGTTCTCCTAGGGAGACCAGGATCGCCTGGCTCAGTCCGATCATCATGAACAGACGATACCGGCCGAAGAACAGCTGGTGCAGCTTCGCTCCCTCCAGCCCTTCTCTTCTCCTCACCTGCACGTGGATCATGACGGCGGCGAACATGGCGCCAATCCACTGGGCGATGACGGTATAGAACGGAGCCATGACTGAACCGAAATTCCGGATGGGGTAGATCTCCTCCGTTTCCATCTTGATCGGCGTTGCCATATTCGCGGCAATCACCTCCGCGTCGTTCTGCATCAGATGGTACACGTCCTTCAGCAGATCGCTGTCGGATAAGCTGTCGAAGAGGTCAGCCAGGTTGCGGCTTCCGCTCCGCAGGGATTCCAGGGTCGTCAGGGTCCCGTCCAGTCCCCCCTTCAGCGACTGCAGGGCCTGCTCCGACTGATCCAGGGAATCCGCCAGCAGATCCATATCGCCGTAGATGCCGGACAGGGCGCCGCGGGTCTGGGAGATGGCCTTCCTGGCGTCCTTCACCGCCGCGTTCAGCTTCCTGTCCAGCTTCTTATCCACATCGGCGTCGATCTTCTTCAGGGACTTCTGGGCGGAATCGATATCGCCCAGGATCTCGTCCATGTACGCCTGCATGAGGGCCCAGTTCGACGCGTCCGCCGTCTCCAGTCTGTTCAGCCGGTCGAGGATCTTTTCCAGGCGGTCGGAGACCCGGCTGAACCGGCTGGCCAGACCCGTAAGCCCCATGGCGTTGAGCCGCTTTACGATCTTGTCCACGGCGGCCTTCATGTCCCCAACGACCTTCTTGTGCAGCTCCAGATCATCCTGAATGAAACGGTTGTACTTGCCCATGTCGCTGCTCACTTCGGTCAGGTCATCGCTGATCTTCGTCAGGTTTTTGGTCAGCAGGGCCACCGTCTCGTGGATCACCTTACTGATGGAGGATGTGTCGGCTTTCTCCGGCACCTTATCCTCCGCCGACTCGAGCAGCTGCTCGCCCAGGGCAAGGGTATCTCCAGAGCTGTCCATCAGTTCGTCGGAAGCCTTCAGCAGGTCTCCCGCCGCATCGGAGAGCCCCGCAGCCGCCTGCACCATCACGACGCTGTTGGCCAGGTCCGCGTCCAGATCACGCATGGTGTCCCCCAGACCGCTGAAGGCGTCCTGGGGATCCAGCCCAGCCGCTTCTGCGGCCGTGGCTGCCTTTGTGATGTACTGGCCGATGGTATTGATGAACGCCGCGTCCACCTGCTCCTCCAGGACCTCCCGGATCTTGCCGGTGATCTTGGGCGCGATGGCGTTTGTCTTCTGGTTTTCGTAGAACAGGATCTCCGGATGCTCCATGTCCCCGCTGGTGAAGCTCATGATGTCGCTGCTGAAGTCCTCCGGAACGATGACCGCAGCGTAATACCTTCCGGAGCTGACTCCCCGAAGAGCCTTCTTTTTGCTGCCGACGATGTCCCATCCGATCATGTCGTTGGAGCCCAGCGTATCGGTGACGATCTCACCCACGTTGATGGAGAGGCCCATCATCTCCGCTCCCTCGTCCTCGCTGTAGACGGCCACCGGAATGTTCCCTGTGGAGGCCGGCTTGAAAGGATCGTCGTTGGAGAGGATATTGATCCACGCGAAAAGACAGGGCACGACGATGATCCCCATGAGGATCACCAGAGCCACGACGCTGGAGGTCAGCCGCTTGAAGTCGTTTTTGATGATGTCGAATATGGTCCTCATTCGTCCTCTCCTTCCTCCGCGCCGTCCGCGGCGTTGGGATCGAACTTGTTCTGGAACACCTCGTCCAGGTATTCCAGGCTGACCAGATAAACGGCGAGGGCAAACATGCACAGCACCCAGATGATGAGGAAAAAGACCTTGTCGCTGTCCGTCACCCACCGAATCAGTCCCAGGACCACCGGAAGCAGGACCAGCACGATGGCGCTGCCCTTGAGCCGCTTCCTCTTCTTTTCATGGAAATCCTGGGCTATCGTGTCGAGGGCCCTGTAACGATCGTTCTGGTTTCCGTCCATTACAGCACCTCCGTTTCTTTCATTTTTTTGCTCATGAACGCCTTCACTCCGCTGAAGGGCTTCCTGACGAACAGGCCGAGAAGGACAGCGAATACGAAGAAGACCATGAGCTGGGCCAGATAGACCACATAAGCATGCCCGTACAACCCGCAGATGGCCTCACGCATGGCGTTGATGGCATAGGGGAACGGGAAGAACAGGTAGATCTTGTTGAAGATCCCCGGCAGGATCTCGATGGGATAAGTTCCGCTGGATCCCGCGATCTGGATCATCATGATAACGATCACCGCTGCCCTGCCGATGTCGCCGAAGGCGAGGGTCAGGGCGTAGATCAGGATGACGAACACCATGCTGGTGAATGCCGCGGACAGCCACATGAGCCACGGGTGAACAGGGCTGCAGTGGAGCAGGAAAATGTTCCCCAGGACCACGACTGCCGCCTGGACCTGCCCGATCAGGAAGAAGATCAGGAATCTGCCAAAGAACCCTTCTGCCTCGGTGATCCGCGGGAACTTCCTCCGGTTCACGTTGGTGTTCAAGAGGGTCACCAGCATGACTCCGCCCACCCACAGGGCGATGATGGTATAGAAAGGCGTCATGGCGGCGCCGTAGGAAACCGGCTCATACAGTTCCGTCGCCTTGATCTCCACAAGGTTGGTGAAAAAGTCGCTGTACTGCTCCGGGTCTCCGCCGAGCATATCCAACAGCACCTCAGCCCGGTCGCTCTCTTCCGCGTTTTCCACCTTCTCGATGATATCGTCCAGCTTCGTCTCCAGCGAGGTCAGCATGGTCTGCGTCCCGGCAAGGGTCGCGTCAAGACCCCGGACGGTGGAGCCCGCGCTGTCCAGCACCGGATCGATATCGTCCAGGACGCCGTCCGCTGACTTCAGCAGCGGAGCGGTCCGCTTCAGGGCTTTGCGGATGTCCTTAAGCATAAGCGCAAAGCTCGGTTTCAGATCGGAATCCACCATCTCCTTGATGGCTTCCGCATCGGTGATGATCTCCGGAGTGGTCGGATCGGTCTGCAGGAGTTTCCTGACGTGCTCCGTCTGCATGATCATCACATCCAAAGCATCTGCCGTCACCCGTCCGGCTGTGGTCTTGGGGTGCTCCGGGAGCATCCCCCGCATGTCCTGCAGGATGGTCAGGACCCGGTCCGCGTTCTCGATGGCCCTGCGGATGAGTTTTTCCTTCGTTTTCTCATCGATGGGCCCCTGAAGCTGATCCAGCGTCTTCTGCAGGTCGCCGATGGCCTTCTCCAGTTTCTCTGTTTTCTGGTCCACGGCCTTGGATACGTCCTTGATGGTAGATCTCGCCTGGTCGATCTTATTCTTCGCGCTCTCGATATCCGCGCTGCCGTTCCTTCTTCCGGTGTCGAGTTCCCCCTTGGCGTTGTCCAGTGCCCGGGTCACATTTCCCCCGGCGGACATGATCCCGCCCACGGCAGCATTGAAGTCGTGGAGGGCGTCCCTGGTCCCGGTAAGCTGTTTCAGAGCGGTATCCGCAGCCTCCTCTGTATCGATGTCGTCAGCCACCTTCTCCGCGTCTCCGAAATACTGGGTCAGCATGTTTTCCACGTATTCCGCGTTGATGTCCTGGAGAAGCTTGGCCGAGGCCTGGTCGGTCATCTTGGACGCGACGGCGTTTTTCTTGATGTTGGTGTAATAGGTGAGTTTTGCCTCCCGGTCACCTATGGCCTCCTCATAATGATGCATGTCGTAGGTGAAGCCGTCCTCAAAGATGACCGCAGCGTAAAACCTGCCCGATTTGACTCCTTCCACGGCTTGCTCAGGATCGTCCAGCGGGCAGTACCTGATATCTTTATCGTCCTTTACTTCCGCGATCACTTCCGCGGCGCTGTTCACATGGGAGCCGTTCTTCAGGTCGATCCCGCTGTCCCTGGAGGCCAGGGCTACTTCGACATTACCGGCATCCGCATAGGGATCCCAGTTCGCGTATATATTGATCCATGCGTACAGAGACGGTATCGTGCCCATCGCCAAAACGATGATCAGCACGAAGACCGATTTCACGATCGCACGCAGATCACTTTTGAAAATGTCGAATACTGTTCTCACCGAATCCTATTCTCCCTTTTTATCTTCGGTTTCGTCTTTTGTCTCGCCTTTTGTTTCGTCTTCCGTGACCGGCTGGAGGCGCAGACCCTGCACGACAGATGTCGCGACCTTTCTCTTCTCACCGTACTTCAGGAAAGCAAACCCGAAGCTGCAGAACACGACTGCGCCGATGAAGTTGACCAGAAGGTCCTTCATGGTGTCCAGTATTCCGATATCCAGGTAGCCTCCGTCGATCTGAATGTCCCCGGAGGCGGTGTGGATCACCGTTCCCGTGATGTCCTCCACCGGAATGACCTGCTGGCTGTGGGTCGGATCGAGGGTCACCGACTGGAAGCGGTCGATGATGAAGTCCTTCTGCATATCCTGACCCAGGAAGATGTCCGCGCCACACTCGAAGAACTCCCACAGCACGCCGATGGTCATGGAAAAGCAGAAAGCCACCATGGTCAGATACAGCGGTGAGAGGCTGATGTTCTTATTGGTCCGGTTCAGCAGTTCCACCGTGGAGAAGCCCACGGCAGCGAACAGGAATCCGTTCAGGGTATGCAGCATGGTATCCCAGATCGGGATATGGGTGTAGAAGTGACCCAACTCTCCCAGGATCTCAGCCGCGAAGATGAAGCAGTATATGATTCCTTCAAACAGCGCCGGTATCCGGATCTTCAGCGTCTCCTCCAGGAAACTCGGAACGAAGAACAGCGCAAGCACCAGCAGACACGTGAGGGTGACATCGAAATTGTGCAGCATCACGCTTCTGATGGCGATCAGGACCACGAGCAGCCGCAGGATCGAGTACAAAATAAACACGCCCTTCTGCTCTCTTGCTCTTTTGCCCACATCACGAATATATTGATTCGGAGTCCTCATTTTTTCCTCCCCGTCTATAACTTGTTTATTTTACCGCATTTCGCCAGCCTTTGCACCATCATAACGCAAAAGCTGGATGGCCTCCTATCTGACGCCGGACCCGGTAGCTGCGTTTCTGATCACGTCGATGACCTGCGGGATGCTGTCGGCGAAATAGATGCCCGCCTGGCGCTCCTCGGAGGACAGTCCCTCCTCGACCATTCTGGCCAGCTGGGCCTTCAGGCTGTCGTAATAACCCTTGTGATTGTACAGGATGCACGGCGCGTCCACGAGGCCCAGGGAAACCGCGGACATGATCTCACTGATCTCCTCCAGCGTACCGGTTCCGCCCGGAAGCGCGACGAAGGCCTCTCCCAGCTCGATCATCCTGGCCTTGCGCTCAGACATGTCTTCGGTGACGATGAGCTCGGTCAGGTCTTCGTACTGGAGGACGCGCTCGACGAAAAAGCCCGGTTCGACGCCGATGGCTTTGCCGCCCGAGCTGATGACACTCTGTGCCAGGATCCCCATGAGGCCGATCTTCGATCCGCCGTAAACGAGGGTATGCCCATTTTCGCCGATCCACGCGCCCAGCGCGCGGACCGCATCTCTCAGGGATCCATCTTTTGCTTCAAATGAGCCTAAGTAAACGGTGATGTTCATCTCTATTTGACCGCGTAATCCACACACACGACGATGGGCACGCTGTCTTCGATCCAGTAAGGAGCGTAACCGGTAATGACGGTACCATCTTCATCCGTCGTCGGCTCCTT
>CACXCQ010000140.1 GCA_902766185.1 uncultured Eubacteriales bacterium | reverse complement strand
GCGCTGTCCTTCATGGACCGGCTGTTCTTCAGCACCGGATTCGATAAACACATGAAGGTGGGCGCGGCTGTGGTCAGCTGCCGCAGAGGCGGCAATACCGCCACCTTTGACGCGCTGAACAAGTACTTCACCATCAGCGGCATGCCGGTGGTCTCCAGCACTTATTGGAACCAGGTGCATGGACGTACGGCTGAGGATGTGGAGAAGGATCTGGAGGGTCTCCAGACCATGCGCAATCTGGGCAGGAACATGGCTTTCCTGATCAAAGCCATCGCGGCGGAGAAGGCAAAGGCAGGCCTGCCTTTGGAAGAAAGAGATCATTTCACCAGTTTCCCGGACGGGAAGTAGGCGAGAAAGACCAATGAAAACAGCAGGGAGATTTCAACATGATCAATTTAGAAAAGGCATTGAGCAAACTGAGGGAAACTGACCCTTATCTCGACCCGTTCATGGGGGATGTGAAGCTGCATCTGGAACGGTACAACGATGTGCGCCGGGCGCTGGGCGGGGAGCTGCCTATTTCCGAATTCGCCAACGGCCATCACTATTTCGGATTCCACCCCACCGAGGACGGATGGGTGTTCCGGGAGTGGCTGCCCGGAGCGGATCAGGTGTGGCTTTTCGGTGACTTCAACGGATGGGACAGATACAGCTGCCCTCTCACAAAGGCTGAAGACGGCGTTTGGGAAGTGCACCTTGCGGGAAAGGACGCCTTGAAGCACGGACAGTTCGCCAAGCTGATCGTCAGCACCCACGGTCCGGAGGAGGAACGGATCCCCGCCTATATCCGCCGCTGCGAGATGGACTCTTCCACGCATACGCTGTGCGGACAGATCTGGATGCCGGAAAAGCCTTTCCGCTGGACAGACGGCAACTACTATAAAAGACGTCGCCCGGAGGCGCCCCTGATCTATGAAGCGCATATCGGCATGGCCCAGGAGCACGGACACGTGGGTTCGTACCAGGAATTCGCCGATGAAACGCTGGAGTGGATAAAGCAGGCCGGATACAATACCATCCAGCTCATGGCCATCCAGGAGCACCCGTATTACGCTTCCTTCGGCTATCAGGTGACCAACTTCTTCGCGCCGTCCCATCGCTACGGGACGCCGGAGGAACTGAAGGCGCTGATCAACAAGGCTCACAAAATGGGCATCGCCGTCCTTCTGGACGTGGTGCACAGCCATGCCTGCCCCAACGTGGGGGAGGGACTGAACCTGCAGGATGGAACGGAGGATCAGTACTTCCTTCCGGGAGAACGTGGCTGGCATCCCGGATGGAACACCAGAATATTTGATTACGGCAAGCATCAGGTACTGCACTTCCTGCTGTCGAATCTCAAGTACTGGCAGGAGGAGTTCCACTTTGACGGGTTCCGCTTCGACGGAGTCACGTCAATGATGTACGAAAATCACGGGATGTGTGCCTTTGGCAGCTACGACGATTATTTCTCGCTGAACACCAACGTGGACGCCAGAGTCTATCTGACGCTGGCCAATGAGCTGATCCATGAAGTGAACAAAAAGGCCGTGACCGTGGCAGAGGACATGAGCGGATTCCCCGGGATGTGCCTGCCTTTGGAAAAGGGCGGCATTGGATTCGATTACCGTCTGGCCATGGGTATGCCGGACATCTGGATCAAGCTGGTGAAGGACATGCGGCAGGAGGACTGGGACATGTTCTATCTGTGGCATGAGCTGACCACCTCCCGTCCTGAAGAGAAGAGTATCGGCTATGCCGAGTCACACGACCAGGCGCTGGTGGGAGACCAGACGCTGATGTTCCGCCTCGCCGACGCGGAAATGTACACCGGCATGGAAAAGAGCTACCACAGTCCGAGCATGGACCGGGCGGTGGATATGCACAAGGTGATCCGCTTCCTGACCTGCAGCCTGGCGGGGAACGGGTACCTGAATTTCATCGGCAACGAGTTTGGCCATCCGGAATGGGTGGACTTTCCCAGGGAGGGGAACGGCTGGAGCTATCACTATGCCCGCCGCCAGTGGTCTCTGGTGCATAACGATAACTACAAGTTCCAGTGGCTGGCGAATTTCGACCGGGAAATGATCAGGCTCATGAAGGAGAACCACGTGCACGTTTCCGGCCATGGGGAGAGCCTTTGGATCGACAAGGAGAAAAAGCTGCTCATCTTCGCCCGGGGCGGAATGCTCTTCGCCTTCAACCTGCATCCCACACGCTCTCAGGAGGGGGTATTCATCAGTACCCGCATCACCGGAGCCGGGGAATACCGGGCGGTGCTCACCACCGATGAGGAGGATTTCGGCGGCCAGGAGCGGATAAGCAAGGGGATGGTCTACCATTCCAGCGAGACGCCCTACGGGGAGGGGTTCCTGATCTACTTGCCCTGCCGCACGGCGGTCGCGCTGAAGAAGGTGGACTGATCCGCATGCAGCCTCGCGGACTGACTCACCGGTAGGGAAGAGCCTGATAGAGCTTCTCGCAGCGATGGCTGCGCCCGTTGACCTCGGCCTGCGCGGCGACTCCGCTGCAGCATTCGCCGATGAGGAATCTCCCGTCGACGTTCTTTCGCATATTGATCTGAATGAGGTCCAGGATCCTGGCGCACGTCATATCTTCATCCTGCAAAAACAGCAGGATCCGCAGGTACTGTTCGTAGGTCAGGCCCTTGTCCCGTCTTGGATGAACCACACGGCTCCCGGTATCCCGGGAGTCGATGTTTTCCAGACTGATGGCCCAGCTTTCCTCATCCTTTGTCAGGGGCACCCGGTATCCCTTCATCAGGAGATTGGCGTCGTTGACGGACTCGGCATAGGCCCAGGCTGAGGCGAGGGCTGCCTGGGCGGCCACAGCGCCGGCTCCCGGCACAAGGATCTGGGCGGCTGCAGCCAGAGCTTCGCTTTTTTCTGGATCGGAGTACAGGAAGGCGATGTTCGGCGCGAGACGAAGAGCCCTTATCTCCGATGCTGTTTTCTTTCGGTTTTCCCGGTCCGTCAGTTTCCCGGACAGAATGTACTCCACCTCCCGGTAGAAGAAATGATCGCCGTCCGCTGTGCGGGTGGTGGAATTGAACATCCCCAGCACGTAGCTTGCGAGAAGGTATCTCTGGGTGCCGTCGGTGAAGGCGCTGTCCAGGTCGGACAGCCGCTCCCCGGCGGCTTGTATTCTTGTCAGGAAATCCTGCTCCGGCAGCTGCCGTGAGGGCAGGGAAGCGATGGTGGGGCCGTGGCGGAGCGCCCGTCCGGCATCCGTGTCAGAAATGACAGGCGCGCCAGACGATGCTCCATCCTCTGACCCGGCCGCCTGTCGCATCAGCAGGGCACCTCCGCTCTGCATGAAGTCCTGTATCTGCTGCCGGATGGGGGCAGGATCCGCCAGAGTGAAGGCGGCTCCGCTGGCCCGCACATCGGTAAGCGAGACCGATGGCTCCTGATTGAAGGTATAGCCCAGATATCCCCGCAGCTTGCGGGACAGCTCCCGGTCATCGCTCCGCAGCAGGAACAGGTGGTACCCCTCGTATACGTCCCGGTCATATTCCGCGAGAAGGGAATCGCCGGACAGATCCATCAGCGCGTCCGCCCGGCTGGCCGCAGTGTATTCCAGGGTGCTGTAGATAAAGGCGAAGCAGACGGCAACCAACGCGGACATGATGACGCTGAGAAAAACGGCGCTGGAGCCGCGACGGGAGCATGCTCCCCTGATCGTATTCCCGAAGCGGGAGCATCTCATCGGTCTTCTCCCAGCTCTCTGATGATCGTGCAGTAACGTACGTAAGTCACGCCGTCGGAGGCGTGCCACAGGCTTTCCAGATCAGTGGAGACCCGGTCCTGAAGAATGCCCTGATGGATCATATCTATCTGCTCCCTTCCTGTGATGACCCGGAAGACGCCTCTCCGGTCGGTCTGCAGAACAGCTTCATCTGCTGCCGGCGGCTCCGGCCAGATCGTATGGCCGGTGAGCTGTCCTGCAGAAGCGCGCAGCACCTGGTGGAGCCGGCACTGCTTCAGGGTCGTGTCATAAAAGAACATGCTCACCAGAAGACAGGTGAGCACCGACAGGATCAGCACCGGAAAGACCATGGATGCTTCCACCATGGTTCCCCCGCGCCGGCTGCCTCTCGGACAAATCCCCGGCAGGATGCTCCCTAGAAGTCGTTGAGCCCTTCGAAGGTCCGGTTGACGAAGTCCGTGATCTGCGTCTTGAAGATCAGCCCCAGCGCTACCGCCAGCGCCACCAGGATCGCCACCTGCACCAGTTCCATGCCGCGCCTGCTTTTGATAGAATGCAATAGTTTTGTTTTCATCTCTGATCCCTCTTTTCTTTATTATGACAATAATACCAAT